>DMLH01000056.1 GCA_003453435.1 Clostridiales bacterium
GACCCCCTGCTTGTAAGGCAGATGCTCTAGCCAACTGAGCTAAACTCCCATACTTGCTGCTGACTTGTATATGATAGCAAACAATTTTAAAAAAATCAAGTGAATTTTAAAAATTTTTGAATTTTTTTAATTTTTTGTATTTTATAACTTATTTAACCAAATATATAGAATAATTTACCAATTTTTAAACTTCAAAATCTGTATTATTTGTGCTATTTAGTAAAAGATAATAGTGTAAGGCATTAGCCTTAAAAACCAAGGAGGTGAAAACTATTATGAAGAGTGCAAAAAAATCAAGTACCGCTTCAAAAAGAGCTAAAACAAGCTCAACAAAGATGGAAACATCTAGCCGTATGGGAAAAACTACAAGAAGTAAAACTTCAAGATCAAAAAACTGTGGTAAAAACTGCGGTAAATAGTTTTCAGAAAAACTAACCCCATCAGGGGTTAGATTTTTTTTGCTTTTAATTGTAAAATTAAATTTATGTTTAAAAACATAATTATAATTATATAACTTTTTTTAAAACAAAATAGTGATAAAAATTATTGCATTGAAATTAAGTAATAGTAAACAGGTTGTCCACCATTTATAACGCTAACTTCACAATTTTCATACTTTGCTTGAAGCTTTTCACAAAGTAAATTAGCCTCATCCTCTTTGACCGCTTCACCGTAAAATAAAGTAATGTTTACAGTATCGGCATCCATTTGTTTTTCTATTAACGTTTCTACTGTTTGATCAACCATGTCGCCTTTTGCTAAAATTGCTTTTTCACTCAGGCCAATAATGTCACCTTCCTTAAGATCAAAACCATCAATATTAGTATTTCTAACTGCGTATGTAACACTGCTAGATTTTACATCTTTAATGGCCTCCATCATTTGAACATCATTTTCTTCTGGGGTTGCCTCACTGTTAAATGCTAAGCAAGCCGCAATCCCCTCAGGTATACTTGCTGTTGGTATAACATGAATTGTTTTGTTTGTGACAAGTGATTTGCTCTGCTCTGCTGCAAGAACAATATTTTTGTTGTTAGGAAGCACGTAAACATGTTTTGCAGGTACATTTTCTATTGCTTTTGCAATATCATCCGCACTAGGATTCATTGTTTGACCGCCTTTGATACAGTAGTCAACACCACAATCTTTAAACAATGCGCTAAGGCCATCGCCTGCAACAACGCTAACAATGCCATAAGGTTTAAGTTCAACTTGTTGTTTTGCTCTTTTGGCTTTTAATGCTCTATTTTGTTCAAGCATATTTTCAATTTTGAGTTTTGTGAGTTCACCAAGTTCAAGTGCATAGCCTAGTGCAACATTTGGTTGATTTGTGTGAACGTGAACTTTTACAAGACTTAAATCACCCACACAAATAACACAATCACCAATTTCCATCAATTTTTCGCGAAGTTTATCGATATCTGCTTCTGTGGTTTTTTTCTTCATTTGAATAACCATAAATTCAGTACAGTAAGCAAATTGAATATCGCCTAAATTTTCCAAATTTATAATTGCTTCGTTGTTTTCAAAACCGTTTGCATCAAGTGAGCCACTTTGAACTTTATCAAATTCCTCGTAATTAATTTTTAAGGTTTCATCATTAATTAAACACTTGTAAAAGCCAGTAAATACTATAACAAGACCTCTGCCACCACTATCTACAACGCCGGCTTTTTTAAGTACAGGCAACATTTCTGGGGTTTGACGCAGTGTTTCCTCACCTTGGTCAATAACTTGCTTAAGCATTTCTTCCATGTCAATTTTCTTTTTGGCAAGTTTATTGGCACATTCTGCCATCATTCTAACCACCGTTAAAATTGTACCCTCCTTTGGCTTTGTAACTGCTTTATACGCTGTTTCAGCGCCCTTATTTAAAGCAGCAGCAAACTGTTTTGGTCCAATTTCCGTTAATGGTTTTTCACGCAAAGAATTACTCATTCCACGAAGTATTTGTGAAAGAATAACTCCACTATTTCCTCTTGCACCCTTCAATGCACCCTTAGCAAAAGCCTCACTTAAGGCTTCAATGCTGTTGTCTGCACAATCATTAATTTCAGCAGCAACACTTCTCATGGTTAAACTCATGTTTGTTCCTGTATCGCCATCTGGCACCGGGAAAACATTGAGCGAATCAACATAACTTTTATTTTCTTCCAAAAGTGATGCGCCAGCAAGCATCATCTTTCTTAGTGTTATTCCATTTATACTCTTTTGCATATTGCAAAAATCCATCCTTTAATTACAATCAATAAATCTATTTCGCTAAAACACACAAATGTTAAAGCGTTTTTATCTCAATAAAAAAGGCCTAAACTCTAACTCCACAAACATTTACATTAACAGAATCCACAATCATTCCTGTAAAGTTTTCTACGCTATATTTTACAGTTTTCTTTAAACTTTCCGCAACTGCACTGATGCTAACACTGTACTTTAAAATAACGTATAGGTCAATGTAAATTTTATTGTCTACAGTTAAAACTTTTACACCTTTTTTTAGTTGTTGTTTTTTAAATATCAAAGCAAAATTATCTGAAAGTCTTTTGGCTACCAAATCTACCACGCCATAACATTCAAGCGCAGTGCTTCCAGCAACAGTTTCAATTGCTTCATCGGTAATACTTATTTTGCCATAACTATTAACGGTTTTAACAGCCATAAATCCTCCCTTAATATTTTTGCCAATATATTCTACAATATATTTATTAAAAAA
>DMLH01000027.1 GCA_003453435.1 Clostridiales bacterium
CGACAAAATTTTTAATAAAAAAATCAAATGGCAACATAAATTTTGTTTACTCTCCAAATTCAATTAGTTTGATGTCTGGTTCCAATTACAAAATATTTTATCCAGAACTTAGTGATTCAAGTTTTATTTATCAAAGTTATGATGTTGTTTACACTGCTGATGATTATGATGCAAGCAACATGTATGGATTAACTTTAGTTCTAAATAAGGGTAACAAAATTTCTTATAGCATGCTTCAAAGTTTGGGCTTAACTTTAACAAGAGATGCCGAAACAAACAAGTATAATCCTGTTTCATTTAAGGATATTTGTGATTCAGTGCAAATTAAACTTATGTATAATAACCAGTATTACGAATATGATGGAGGAACTGATACATTTACTGTAAAAACCCAAGCCGAAATAAATGATATGTTTGATGATGCCTCATTAAGTACCTTAAAAATTACTAGAATTATTGCACCTAAGGAGGATAGCAACACATCACTTTTACAAGCCGGCGTTATGTATACAAACGCATTACATGAAAGTTATTTGCAAAATTGTGAAAACAGTTTAATTGCACAAAAACAAACCTTACGAAAGTTAAGTGAAGAAGGAACAAACAATCAAACATTTTATGTGCCTTTTAAAATTGATGTCAACGAAGTTCCAAATGTTACGGCAGATTTTAATTTGATTGATACCAATTCAATAATTCAATTTGTACAATCGTTTTATAAATGTACAATCACTCAGGAAGAAGCCTATCAAATGGGTATGCAGTCTATTGGCACAAGCACTATACCTCAATCCATCGTGTTCTATCCAAAAAATTTTGAGGCAAAAAAGCAAGTTTCCAAAATGATTGATGATTACAATTTAACTGTGGATAAAGCATATCAAATTGTTTACACGGACAGTTCAGAGTTTTTAACAAACACGCTGGGTGCAATGATAAACGTTATAAGTATTGTTTTAATTGCATTTGCAGGTATTTCACTTGTTGTTTCCAGCATAATGATTGGCATTATAACTTATGTTAGTGTTATTGAGCGCACTAAGGAAATTGGCATTTTGCGTAGCCTTGGTGCAAGAAAGCAGGATATATCCAGAATATTTAATGCCGAAACAATAATAATAGGTTTACTTGCCGGCTTAATTGGTGTTGCGGTCACATACCTGTTTTGCCCGCTTATAAATATAATTGTTAGCGGTTTGGCAGGGGTTAGCGGAATTGCAAACTTTAACCCATTTCATGCAGTGGTTTTAATTATAATTAGCATGGCACTAACACTTATTAGTGGCAGTATACCAAGCCGAATAGCCAGCAAAAAGGACCCTGTTGAATGTTTAAGAACAGAGTAGTGGCGCGTCATCCGGACATTGTTTTCATTTTAATATTGTCATCCTGAGGCACACTATTTTCTTCCCTTCAATTTGGTGTAGTATTGTAAATAGCACCCAATAAATTAAGTTGTCACAAAATTTCAGGGCGGGGCTGCTTCGGCTACTCATCTTTTAGGCTCGCTTTGATTCTATCAAAGCATCGCAATTACAGATGAAGCCTACGCTCCCATAAAATGTCAGCATTTTAAGGGTACCCAAAAAAGCAACGCCCGTTCGACTTAGAAAATATGACCACTGGCATATTTAATTAACAGTCTCACCTTACGAGGGTCTAAACTAAAAAAATTGGCGGATGATGCAGGATTTGAACCTGCGGTGCCTTTCAGCACACCTGTTTTCGAGACAGGCACATTCGACCACTCTGACAATCATCCACACATATAATATATCATTTTTCCTAATTATTTTCAAGCAAATAAAATTTTTGATATAAATCAATATTAAATTGCAATTTCATATCATAGTAAAATATTGTTAAAAACGATTGGATATTTTGTTTTTGTTTGATATAATAATTTCGATTTTTGATTTTAAATTTTAAACTTATATTATTTTTATTTAAATCAAACAAGAAGGAATTATGGATTTATTTGATAAATGTGAAAAATACACAAGAACAGAAGAAGTAAAAGCAAAGGGTATTTATCCCTACTTTCATTATTTGCAAAGTGGACAAGATATTGTTGTAAATATGGAAGGCCACAGGGTTATTATGATTGGTAGTAATAACTATTTGGGTTTAACAAATAATAAAGAAGTTAAAGAGGCTGTTATTAAGGCTGTTAAAAAATATGGCTCAGGTTGTTCTGGTTCAAGATTTTTAAATGGCACACTAGACATTCATTTAGAACTTGAAAAAGAACTTGCCGAGTTTTTACATAAAGAGGCTGTTGTTTGTTTTCCTAGCGGTTTTCAAAGTAATTTGGGCATAATCAGCACAGTTGCTGGCAGAAATGATTACATAATTTGTGACAAGGAAAACCACGCAAGTATTTATGATGGTTGTAAGTTAAGTTACGCAAAAATGCTTAGATATGAGCATAATGATATGGTGGACTTAGAGGAAAAACTTAAAGCCGTTCCAAAAGATAAAGGAATTTTAATTGTTACCGATGGCGTGTTTTCAATGAGCGGAGATATCGCAAATCTTCCAGAAATTGTAAGGCTTAAAAAGAAATATGGCGCAAGGCTTATGGTTGATGATGCGCACGGTTTTGGCGTTATTGGTGAGTGTGGCAGAGGTACAGGCGAGTATTACAACCTAGAGGATGAAGTTGATATTATTATGGGTACTTTTAGCAAATCTCTTGCATCGCTTGGCGGATATATGGCAACAACAAACAAGGTTGCAGAGTACATAAGACACAGCTCAAGGCCATTTATCTTTGCGGCTAGCAACCCTCCAGCATGTGTTGCTGCGGCACTAACAGCACTAAGAATTTTAAAAAGAGAGCCTGAACGAGTTAAGAATTTGCAAGAAATTGCTAGATTTATGCGTAAAGAACTTAAAAGAAATGGTGTTCCACTTCAAGAAGTTAAAAATGATATAATTCCAATAATTCCAATCAAAACTGGCTCTGATTATAGAACACTGTATGCTGCCAAAGTTTTGTTTGATAAGGGGGTTTATGTTAATCCATCAATAAGCCCAGCAGTCCCTGTTGGCGAAAGCATTCTTCGCACAAGTTATACGGCAACTCACACAAAGGAACTTATGATCGAGGCTGCAAACATTATTGGTGATGTTTTTAGAAATGAACTTAAAAAGTTTGATGAAGAACATCCAGATTTAATATAGACACACAAGTAGACAAACATTATATTGTTTGTCTATTTTTGTTTTATTTTTAACGTTTTAACATTTATAATTTTTTGTTTGATTTTTTGTTTGTAAAAAATATGTTTGTGTGCTAAAATACATATAGGTAATTGTAGGAGGATTTTTATGGTTAAAAATTATCATTGTGGCGAATTACTTAGCCCAGCACTTAAAGACATGC
>DMLH01000003.1 GCA_003453435.1 Clostridiales bacterium
TTTTTTTTGAATATTTATAATCTTTACTTTAAGTGATTAAATCATAAGTAATAATATCCAATAATAGTATTGATATTTTATTAATTGCATATAAATATATTATGAGAAAAATAATTTTCACAGGTGGCGGAACTGGTGGCCACATAATGCCAAACCTGGCAATAATAAATGATATAAAGGATAAGTACCAAATTAAGTATATTGGCAGCAAGGCGGGGATGGAAAAAGACATTGTGTCCAAAACCATGCCGTACTTTGGCATAACAACTTGCAAACTTAAACGTTCATTATCGCTATCCAATTTTTTAATTCCATTTAAACTTATAAAAGGTGTGCACGAGGCAAAAAAAATTTTAAGAGCAGAAAAACCAAACCTCGTTTTTTCTAAGGGTGGATATGTTTCAGTTCCTGTTGTTTTGGCGGCAAAAAGTTTAAAAATACCAATAGTAAGTCACGAAAGTGATTACACAATTGGCCTAGCCAACAAGTTTACAAGCAAATACTCAAAAGCAGTTTGCACCAGTTTTGAAGACACGGCAAAAAGCCTTAAAAATGGCGTTTACACCGGTAGCCCAATTAGAAAAGAAATTTTATGTGGAAACAAGCAAAACATTGTTAAAAACTTGTGTTTAAAAAATCAATTGCCAAACTTGCTTATTGTTGGCGGAAGCCTTGGCAGTCAATCAGTAAATAACATAATTTATAACAACTCAAACAGCCTTAGCAAAAATTTTAATATTATACACATAGTTGGCAAAAACAACAAAATTAAAACAAATATTAAAAATTATAACATTGTGGAATACGCATCTAATATTCAAGATTACTACGATTTGGCGGACATTGTAATAACACGAGGTGGTAGCAATGTAATATTCGAACTTTTAGCACTTAAAAAACCAATGCTTATAATACCGCTGCAAAAAGGTTCTAGAGGTGACCAAGTTTTGAACGCCAACATTTTTGAAAAAGAAAATATTGCTTTAAAGTTGCTTGAAGATGAACTTGAAAACGATGATAAAATTTTAATTAACACGTTAAATAATCTTTACAAAAACAAAGATAAATTTATAAAAAATATGAGCAAAAAACATACTTGCGGTAATAAAAAAATTATTGAACAAATTGAAAAATATTTAAATAAATCACTTTAAAATAGCAAAAAAACAATAAAAAATGGCATTTTTTTGCCATTTTTTCGTAATTTATTAATTGTTTTTAAATTTTAATTACATAGTTGCAAGTGCACTTAACTTTAAAATTAATAGTTTAGCATTTTCATCATTTTGATTTTTTAATAAATTAATTAAATAACTTTTTTCATTTCGTGTTAAAAAAAATTCTCTAATTTTATAATAACTAGACATCTCAAAACCACCATAACGGCCAGCATTAGAAATTATTGGCACTCCTGCTCCACACAAGTCATCAATGTATCTATACACAGTGCGAGTGCTAATTTCAAATTCTTCTGCCAAGTCTTTGGCTGTTTGTTTACATCTTAATATCTCAAACATGATACTCATTGCAACACTATAGTTCATGGTCATTATTATACGCTAAACTTTTATGTTTGTCAAACATCTGTTCGATAAATTTTAAATTTTTTATCTTTTTCAAACCTTCGTACAATTTTACATGCAGTGCAACATTAAGCAGATTTACTATTTTTGCGCTCCATTGTTATTTCCCAAAACACTTGAACTAAATGTCGTTAAAAGTCTATTTTTCTTTAGGTTTTCCGCTTCTGCAATTTCAATCATTTTATCAATCAACTTTTCAAACGGCAAGCCACTTTGTTCCCATAAGTAAAACGCCAAACTGCCTGGAATTGTATTTATTTCATTAGCATAAACTTTTCCGGTTTTTGTGTCAATCATAAAATCAATTCTAACAACGCCAGAAGAATTTGTAATGCCAAATATTTTTTTTGCAAGTGATTGAATTTCATTTGCCTGTTCAGTTGTTATGTTCGCCGGAATAATTCTATTTAAATTCTGCATGCCATTTTTTGTGCCAGAATTATTGCAATTTGAATTATCGAATTTTTCATTATTATTGAAAAATTCTACTTCATTTTTTTTCTTTTTTAGGTTGTAATTATCAAAATTTTTATAATTTTTATCAATTTTTGAACTTTTTTTATGTAGTTTTGTACATTTTGCAGTGGTTTTTGCAGAATTATTTGCTAAATATTTTTTTTCGAAAGATAAAAGCCCACCTTTATTTTGAACTTCTTCGCTTACAGAAATTTCACAATATTCACTATCGCCTAAAACAGAAATATTAACTTCTTTTAAGTTTTTTACAGCTTTTTCAATAATAACTTTGTCATCAAACATAAATGCCAAATCAAGTCCGCTTTTCAACTCTTGTGCATTTTTTGCGAGTGATAATCCAATACTGCTACCCAGTTTGTTTGGTTTTATAATTAATGGATATTTAATTTTGTTGGTTATATCTTTTGTTTTAAATTTTTTATTTATAAACTCATTTTTATTTAATACTATATGTTCCACAATGGGTATATCATTGTAAGCAAATATCTCTTTCATAGTTATTTTATCAATACCTACAGCACTTCCCAGCACGCCACTTGACGTGTATGGTATATTTGACAATTCAAGTAAACCTTGAATTGTGCCATCTTCACCATTTTTTCCGTGCAAACACAAAACAGCACAGTCTATTTTTTTACACATTTTAAAGCCACCAAACTTTTTAACATACAAAAAATTACTGCAAGGTAGAATACAAACTTCTTTGCACTTCTTTTCATTCACTCTTACATAAAAATTGATGTCCGCCAGTTTTGGGCCTATTAACCATTTACCATTATGCGTTATATAAACCAAATCTACATTATATTTTTGCTTATCTATTGCATTATATGTTTGCAATGCTGTTAAAATTGAAATATCGTGTTCTGTGCTTTTACTGCCATAAATTATAACAATGTTTTTTTTCATAATATTTTTTATGAAAAACTTAATTTTATTGTTAAAAATAGGCATTTTAACTATTTAAGCTAATATGCCTATAATTTCAAAATGATTTTAGCATATCTATTTCATTTTCTAACAACTTATGATGATAGTCTTTGAATTCCTTTATATAAGTTTTTCTATCTTCTTTATTAAGTGACAAAGAAAGCATAAATCCCCAATGCATATCTGTTGTTAAATTATTTACTAGATCTGAAGACCTTCCAATATCTTCCGTCATAACACTAAAATCATTAACATAAAATTTGTGCTTATTGTTTTCTCTTGCATGCGAAAATGCACTTACAACATATGTTTTCATTCCATTTATATTTTTTTCACTTTCTACTTTAATATTATACAAACCAAAACGATCAAAAAAATTATCAAACAAAAATACTTCTTTATTTTTTTCTTGCGTTGCCTTTTCAAACCACATATTACTTACCTCATTTACATTATAACATAGCACCAAACATAAGTCAATAGGTGAATTTGTTTTGCCTTAGACAAGTACAATAAGTTGTTATTTGTAATTATCTGGTAAATCATTTTCAAGAAGTACAACGTCTCCACTTTGAAGTAGCGTTTTGAACAAATTTGTTACCTCAAACAATGTATCCTTAACAATAATGTTTTTCTCGTCAAATCCCTTTTTTAGCAAGCCTTTTTTAATGTTTTCACTTTGATTTTTTCCAACCAAAATTGCAATGTCGCAAGATGAAGCAATCCTTTTGCCAAGTTCTATATTTTCTTCATTTTCAATTTTGCCAAGCTCAACAAGTCCGGGCGTCACAACAATTTTTCTATTTTCTTCAAAAAGTTTTAAAGTTTCTAGTGCTACTGCCGTGCCTTGAATGTTGCTATTAAAACTGTCATCAATAATTATAATATCATTGTCTAAATTTTTAAGTTCAAGCCTGTGTTCAGCAGTTTTTAATGTAGGTATTACTTTTAAAATTTGTTTTATACTTACACCAAGTTTTAAAGCAAGTGCCGCTGCAGATAAAATATTTTGAACATTATGCTCGCCCAAAATTGAAGTCTTTGTTTGATATTCTTTGCCGTCATAGCAAAGTTTAAACTCAAGGCCTTTTGTTGTTGCAATAATGTCCTTTTCATACAAAAATGTTCCATTTTTACCAACTGCAGTTTTGTTTTTTAACTTGCAAGCATCAAACATTTTTTTAACATGTTTATTGGATACATTAAACACGCAAACTGCATCTTTAGGCAAGTTTTCATATAGTTCGCTTTTGGTTTTTATAATATTTTCCAAGTTTTTAAAACTTTCCAAATGCTGTTCGCCAACTGATGTAATTATTCCAGCATCTGGCAAAACCATTTCGCACAGTTCTTTTATTTCTCCCATCTTTTTGGCACCCATTTCAGCAATGAACACTTCGTCATCTTCATTTAAGTCATCCAAAACAACTTTACTGATGCCCATTGGAGTGTTGAAACTTGAAGGTGTTGCACATACTTTATATTTACTTTCCAAAAACGCTTTTAAATAAGCCTTTGTGCTTGTTTTACCAAAACTTCCCGTAATTCCAATTTTTATTAAATTTGATAGTCTTGTTAGTTTAACTTTGCACCTATGTTTATAACCATTTTGTATTATTTTTTCTAAAGGATGGGTAATTAAAAGTGCAAGTGGTGCAAGAACCGGAACAATAAGTGGTGTTATTGTTATTACTGACATCCTTAAATAAAATGAGTATGAAAGCGAAAGTGCTAGCGCAAAAAATGTAATAACTGCATACAAAACATACAATGCAACATAAATTCTAAACATCCTTTTTGTCACTTTTAAAGGCTTTTTTTGTGGTATTTTATGAATTTCAATTATAAATACGATCGCAAAAGCAAAGTAAAATATCAAGCCTAAATTTCCAAACAATTTACTGTCCAAAAACTTATTAAATAAAATATTGGTGACAAATACACCGCAAAAAGAAAGAAAACACAACAATGTTAATCTTCCAAACCATTTTGCTTTTGTGTCTTTCAGCCACGCGCCATACGGGGAAATTTTATAGCCAGACAATTGTAAAATTTGCAAAAATTTATTGGATAAAAAACAAAGCACTAATGAATTTAGTATTGTTAATACAATTAAAAAATACAAATCGGGATTACTCAAATCAAAAACTTTCATATTTAACTCCTATTTCAAAAACTCTTTTACTATAATTGCAAATTTGTCAGCGTTATTTAGGTACGCAAAATGTCCGCCCTCAAGCATTATTATAGCACTATCTTCAATATTTTTGTGCAATTTTTTAGCCATATATATTGGAGTATCTTTATCATCTCTGCCCCAAATAATTAATGTAGGAACCTTAATTTTCTTGGATTCTCTTGTTAAATCTTTATTCACAATTCTGCTAAAAACAGGCTTTAATTGCTCAGGCATTGCCTTGTAATCACTGCTACCAAAATTTGACAAATCTTTTTTTGTTAACCCCATGCTTTTAAGTTTTTTTAAGATTTTATATCTTAATATTTTGACCGCCTTAATTAAATTGAATTTAGGCTTTATGCCGGCAGAATCAACCAAAACAAGTTTTTCTAATTTGTCAGGAAACTCACTTGCAAATAAAAGCGCCACTCTGCCACCAAAACTGTGACAAACAATGTTTACTTTTTCTA
>DMLH01000085.1 GCA_003453435.1 Clostridiales bacterium
GAAATATGAGCCCAGAGGCCAGGGCAATTTTGCTTAATGATGTTTTAAATAAAAAATATTAATTATTTGAAAATATGAAAAAGGTCAAGCATAAAATACTTAAGAGGTGTTTTGTGTTTGATTTTTTTAATGGTTTTTTTGACGAAATAAAAAAGGGCGCTTTTAGATATCAAGTAAGTAGTGGTAGGCAAATTGTTGTTGAGGGCTACAAAACCGTGCTTAGGATTGAATGTGACAATATTGTATTAAAACTAGGAAGCGGAGAACTTGAAATTTTAGGCGAAGATTTAAAAGTTAAGGAAATTGGTATCAATACAATTATTATAGATGGAAGAATTAAGAGCATAAATCAAGTGGGTATTTGCAATGAAAAATAAATATAGATATCTTCACATAACATTAAAAGGCGTAAATTTAAATAGAGTTTACAAACAGTGTGTAACTCAAAATATCCAACTATATAATTTAGATAGAAAAAGTTATAAGCATTTGGAATTTGATATTGATTTAAAAAACAAAAAAAAGATAAAAGAGTATGCTAAGTTGCAAAACTATGAATATCAGGAAGATAGTTCTGGCTTTAACAAAATTCTTAACTTTTTTAAATTTAGATTTGGCATTTTAATAGGCTTATTATTTTTTTTATTTGCTAATATTTTTAGCGGATTTTTTGTTTGGGATATAAGAATATATGGCAACAACTTTGTGTCTAGCAGTGCAATTATTGAGGTGCTTAAAAACAACAAAATTCGTGTGGGTGGTATAATTTCTAACAATCAACTTCAGGGTATTGAAACTGTTTTGACAAATCAAATTGAAGATATATCTATGTGTAGTGTTATCAAAAAAGGCACCGTTATTATTGTTAATGTTAAAGAAAAACTAAAGAGTGATGAGTTATTTAGTATTTATAACGGCAAAGATATTGTTGCAACCGAAAATTTAACGATTATGGAACTTGTGGTATCCAATGGCACAGCACAAAAAAAAGTGGGTGACAGTGTTCAAAAAGGTGAGGTTATTGTTGCGGGATATGTTAAAAACACCAGTGGACAAAAGGTGACATGCAAGGCTAATGCCAGCATAAGAGCAAAAACTTGGAGGACTGCAACTGAAACATATTATAAAAAAGTTGAAGTTAACCACAGAACTGGTAAAAAAGTTAGTCAACAATACTTAACATTGTTTAACATGAAATTTCCTGTAAAAAATCAAAAAAATAAATTTGAGTTTTTTGAAGAAGAATTTAAGGAAGTGCCAATTAAAAACAACTTTTTACCTTTTAAATTATTTGTTAACACTCAGTATGAAGTGACTAAGGAAATTGTTGAGCAGAATTTTGAAAATGACAAACAAATGATTATTGAAAGGTGCCAAAAAAAAGCATATGAAGGCGTAAAAACTTACGACCAAATAACAAATACTTTTGAAACGATTAGTGAAGAAAAGGACTGCTTTGTTATAACAAGTTATATTGAAGTGAGTTTCGAACTCAGTTGCATGTTTGGTTAAATTATATGCCAAAAAAACTTTTAATTTTTTATTACTTATGATAAAATAGTCTTGTTAGGAGTTTATATGATTGAATTTTTAGGGCAAGAAATAGATAAAAAAACTTTAAAATTACTTAAAAAAGTTGCTAAGGAAGCTTTTAAGTCTGTTGGTCAAAAACCACGTAAAATTGAGGTTGGCATAACTTTTGTTTATGATGATGAAATGCAGGAACTTAACAAAAAGGAAAGAGGAATTGATGAGCCTACTGACGTTTTAAGTTTTCCTAATTTAAATGATGTGTTTAACAAAAAAATAAATAAAAAGAATTTTCCTGAAGATGTTAATCCTGAAAACGGAAAAGTGGAATTGGGTGATATTGTAATTAATCTTAACAGGGCACATGAGCAAGCGGGAAGTTTTGGACATTCATTTTCTAGGGAAGTTGCATATTTAATGGTGCATGGTCTTTTGCATTTAATGGGATATGATCACATAGATAAATTGGATAGTAGCATAATGAGGGCACAGGAAGAGGAAATCCTTGGCAAATTTAGGTTAAAGAGAGATTGATATGAATTTTAAATGTGGATATGTTTCAATACTTGGCAGACCAAATGTTGGCAAAAGCACGCTACTCAACAAACTTATTGGGCAAAAAATTAGCATTGTTTCGCCAAAACCTCAAACTACAAGAAATGTTGTGACTGGCATAATGAATTATTCTGATATGCAAGTCATTTTTTTGGATACACCCGGCATTCATAAGGCAAAAAACAGCCTTGATAAGTATATGGAAAAGTCTATTGAAAAATCACTTGAAGGTATAGACTTAATTTTGTATATTTTGGATGGAACTAAAAAATTTTTTACAGAAGACATTGATGACATAAAGGCATTTTGTGCAGGCAAAACACCTGTTGTGGTGCTTGTTAGCAAAGTTGACAGCACAACTTTTGAAAAGTTATATCCAGAACTTGCCAAACTTAATAATTTAGAAAACGTAAAGGAAATTATTCCTTTTTCAAGTTTTAATGGCAAAAATTTAGATGTTATTAAGGAAACTATTAAACGCTTTATGCCAGAAGGTCCAGCAATGTATCCAACCGACACCGTGACTGATGTTAGCGAAAGGTTTATTGCAAGTGAAATTGTTAGGGAAAAGGCTTTGTGGCTTTTGCAACAAGAAATACCACACGGAATTGCCGTTGAAATTGAGCGTTTTGAACAAAAAAATAATTTAACAAAAATTTCGGCAACTATTTTTTGCGAAAAGGAAAATCATAAAAAAATTGTTATTGGTACCAACGGTGCAACTCTTAAAAAGATTGGAGAAGAAAGCCGAAAAGATATTGAACGTATGCTATCTCAAAAAGTGTTTTTGGAACTTTGGGTTAAAGTAAAGGAACATTGGCGTGACAGCGACATTTTGGTTAGCAACTTAGGTTATAACAAAAAAGATTTATCATAAAAATAATAATAATGCCTTCGGGCATTTTTTTAATGTCATCTAACCTTATAAA
>DMLH01000062.1 GCA_003453435.1 Clostridiales bacterium
TTGCTGAATTCAATTGGCTGTTCAAGCCAAATGCCGTCTGCAAAAAATCCATTATCTTGGTAATCCTTGTCAACAACAACACAAATACATCCATGAATGTTTCTAAAACAGTTTTCAAAAGTGTTTTGATATAGTGTTTTAATGTCATTTAGTTTTTTCTTTGTTGTTTTTAATTTTGAGAAACTTGCATCAACAAACTCTCTAATTTCATCATTAAAGTTTAAAAGTTTTCTGTTTTCAAGCGAGAAACTGATATTTAATTGCTCCCCCTTTAAACTTTTAAAGGATACATCGCTGTTGCTTATTGTTTCAATTAAAAACGCAAATAAAGTATTTTTGCGGAGTTTTAATTCTTCATTCAAAAACAAATTAGTATTAAAACTATGCTCTTTAATGCTGTTTAGTGAGCGATAAATTCCGTACTCAAATGTTCCTTCTGGGTTAACTTGAACATATATGTTCCATCTATGTGCGGAAAATGGTGAAAGTGATTTCATTCTAGCTCTAAACATGTTTTCATTTTCATCAAAAAAAATACGCTGTTTAATTGTGTTGCCAACACCTTTTATTAAACTATCAATTTTGTTTGTGAATAAAATTGTTGGTCTCAATTTTATTCCCTCTTCTTCATAAAAGCAAAGTCTGGCAACAAAATTAATAAGTTGATTTGACATTTTTGTAGGAAAGTTAGGACATTCGCTTTCAATAAAATTTTGAATATTTTCTTTTCCATCGCCAAAAAATATATTGTTCATTACTTAACCCTCCTCAAATTAAACTTTGTACTATCATTTTAAACTATGATTTTGTAAAAATCAAGTGTAAATTTATAATTATTCATTTTTTTGCATATTTTATAAATTTTTTGGTTTAATCGCACGTTGTATCAAACATATGTTTGAAAGTTTTTGAGATTTTATTGTATTTTTTGTACTTTTTTAGAAAAAATCTATTCAAAAAGTCATAAAATGCATAAATATAAAAAATAATAACTAAAACAATGCATAAAATTTCATAATTCTACAAATATTTACAATTTACTTTATGAACTTTAATAGGTAAATATTAAAGATATTAAAAAAATTTTATTTTTTTGTATAAAAAAAATATGAGTAAAACCCATATTATATTTTTATCACAAATAGCACAAAAATTGCAGTATTTATGCATACAAAATTAAGTATTAAATGATGTTTCACCTACATAGCCATAGTTATAGTTTTCTCTTACATGTTCTTCAACATACTCTTCATAATTTTCGGCAATGTTTTTGTATTCATCATTGTAATTTTCATATTGTTGAGTTGCTGACTCTAGTTCGTTATTTAACCTGTCATTTTTTTCATTTAGTTGAGCAATTGAAATGTATTGAGAGAGGAGCACAACAAAGAATATAGCAAATAAAATTGCTATACTTGTTTTTATTACAGTTGAAATTGTTTTTGAACTATCCATATTACTTTAATATTTTGCTAAATAATTTTGTTTTTTTAAGTTTGCAAAATAACCTTGCAAGTAAAGTATAACTCAATTTTAAAAATTTTTCAACTAAATTATTTATCGAAATTTGTTGTAAAAATATCCCAAGGCAAAAACCTATTATTTCAAAAATTCTAAATTCACCATAGCAATACTTGGTTTTTGCAAAGATAAAAACAATAGTAGATAGAACCATAAAAATAATATCAGTTAAAACCACAACAATTTTATTACTTTTAAAAGTTTTATCAACCAGTTTTTTTATACTAAACAAAATACCGCAAATAATTCCAAAAAATAACATGCAAAGCAACATTTTGCCTTGCAAAAGTGACTCATAAAGCATTATTTAAAAATCCGTTTAAAAATATTTTCTTTCTGTTTCTTTTCGGCAAATTTAATTTCAGTTATAACGCCATTTGCTTCCAAAATTCCATTTTCAACATCAAGTTTGTTAACAGTTAATTTTGTTCCTGTTATGTCTACATTCTGTCCGCTCAAAATTACCGAAATCACTGTTTCTGTGCTTTGAATAACCTTTGAAACGCCTGTTAAACTTAATTGATTCTGATTTGCTAAAACGATTTTACTGTTTTTAAATTTGCTTTCAGTTAATAAACTAGGTGTGTTTAAATTTAATTCCTTGTTTTCCATAATTACCTCAAAATAATTTATGTACAATTAGTTCAATTAAGAACTGTTATTTTTCGCAATTTTTTTCAATTTTTTGCAATTAATCACATAAAAACAGAAATTTTGCATTTTGCAAATTCATTTATGCTGGGCTATACTTTTTTAGTAGAATATTTTTTTTAAGATGGAGCAGAAATGAGAGAATTTTTTGGAACGCGTAAGGGAATTATTGTAATAAATTTATTAAAATATTTATTTTTCTTTTGTTGCTTTTATTTGTTTTCAATTGGCGGAATAAGGGATGAGATATTTCCTTTTGCATTTGCGTTTTTTATTGCACTTGTTTGGTGTGATCAAAATGTGTTTATTGTTGGAGGTTTATTTTCATTTGCAAGTCTTTTGGCAAAGTTCGATTTTGTAAGTTTGCTAACTAGTTTGTTTTGTGTTTTTGTAATTGCTATTTGTTATTTTGCACATAAAAAATTTCATGCAAAAATTCCACTTTATTTACTTTCAATTTATGCTGTTTTTAGTCAATCTGTTTATTTGTATTTTCACTTAACATCAATAAATTCAATTGTTCCATCATTAATGTACATAGTTTTAGGCGAACTTTTTATGCTTTGTTGTATTAATGTTTTTAAAACAATTCTTGTAAGGGGCATTGGCCTAAGTTTAACTATTGATGAGTACATATGCTTTTGTTTATTTTTAACTGCGTTAGGTGCTGGTCTAGGAGCGGTTAATTTATTTGGATTTTTAATTATAAACACTGTTGCAGTATTTTTAATTTTGCTTTGCACATACATTTTTAATTCTTCAAGCGTGCCTATTGTTGTGGGGCTTTGCCTTGGATTAGGATATGCCTTGCAAACTGGCAATTTATTAATGACAGCAGTGTTGGCTGCAATTTCTTTAAGTTCTGTAGTTTTTAGGTCTACTAGTAAGTATTTTAGTGTTCTTGCAATTATTATTTGCGATGTGGTTTTAGGATTGTATTTTAACGCATATGGAGATTACAGTTATAAAATTTTGGTGTCCACTTTATTGGGGGAAGCACTTTTTATTTCAATATCAAACAACACTTTGCAATTTATAAAGGCGGTGTTTGGTGAAAAAAACAGCACTGTTGCATTAAGAACTATGGTTAATAGAAGTAGGGATAATTTATGCAAAAAGATGTATAATCTTAGTGAAGTTTTTGATGAAATGGATAGGTCTTTTAAAAGCACAATCAGGGGACTACTACCTGCTGCAGAAGCAAAACAAATGCTAAAAGAGGAATTGCTTAGCAAAGTGTGCCATGACTGTCCAGAAAAACACAGATGCCACAGAGTTTTAGGTAAGGAAACTAATGAGACAATTGATGCAATAATTTCAGCAGGATTAGATAGGGGCAAAGTTTCACTTTTAGATATTCCACCATTTTTAAGTAGTAGATGTTCAAGAACAAACATAATTTTAAACACAATTAATCAGTTGCTTGCAAGTTATAAACAGTACACTTATTGTGTTTCTAGTATCGATACAAGTAAGGCACTTATTGCAGAGGAGTTTAGGGGCGTTTCCAAACTTCTTCAAAAACTTGCCGACCAAACAAAAGAACTTGTCACATTCGATGAGGAATTTGAACACAAATTAACTGAAGAATTAAACTATGCAAATATAATGCTTGCCGAGGCTTATGTTTATGAGCGTGAAGGTAAAACCATGAGTTGCACATTAACACTTAAAAATAGCGACCTAGAAAAACCAAAACTTATAGATACTCTTTCAAAAAATTTTGGAACAAAAATGGCACTTATTTCAAGTGAACAGTCTAATATTCCTGGTTATTCAATTGCAAATTTTGCTGAGGCACCAAGATACGAGTGCATTTTTGGAAGCAGTGGAACTAATAAATTTGGAAATACGGTTAGTGGAGATAGTTATTCATTTTTGCGACTTTCTGGCAATAAAATTTTACTTGCTGTTTGTGACGGCATGGGAAGTGGTGAAGACGCACAGAAGATGAGTGACACAACAATTTCGCTAATTGAAAATTTTTATAAGGCAGATTTTGATGATGAAACAATTCTTTCAAGTGTTAACAAACTTTTGTCAATGCAAATGACAGATAACTATTCGGCGTTAGATATCTGTGTTTTGGATTTATCCAATGCACTTGCCGATTTTATTAAAGTTGGTGCGCCAGCAGGGTTTATTAAGCATAAAGATAGTGTTGAAGTTATGCGCGGAGCAGGTGCCCTGCCAATTGGCATTTTGCAGGACATAAAGCCAAGCATAAACAAAAAAGTGCTAGAGGCAAATGACATAATAATTTTGTGCAGTGATGGAGTTGTGGATGCCTTTGATGATGAGGATAAACTTAAAAATTTTGTTAACAATTTAAATATTACAAATCCACAAGAAATTGCCGATACAATAGTTCACGAGGCAATTTACCTTAATCAAAGCGAACCGCGTGATGATATGACTTGCCTTTGCGCAAGAATTTATGTAAATATATAATTTTATGTCAAATCAAACAAATGTTCTATAATCTTGAATTTTATTTGCTAATTTGTTAAAAACATTATATAATATTAACTATGCTAGTTAGCGGAAAGATAGAAACTATAGTTTATAGAAATGAAGAAAATAATTATTCCGTTGTTAAAGTCTCCTCGCAGGGAGAGTTTTTGACGTGCGTTGGCAGGTTTCCCAGCATAAATGTTGGTGAAAGAGTTGAACTTGAAGGCACAATTGTAAAAAACGATAAATATGGCGAACAGATAAGTGTTCAAAATGTAAAAGTTTTGCCACCAAATGACATTGAAGGAATAAAAAAATATCTTTCCAGCGGTTTAATTAGAGGAATTGGCATTGTCACCGCAAACAACATTGTTGACATGTTTGGAAAGGATACTTTGGAAGTTATAGAATTCGCACCACTTAGGCTTGCTGAAGTTAGGGGAGTTAGTAAGGAAAAAGCACTGTCCATTGCCAACACGTTTAAAGATATAA
>DMLH01000024.1 GCA_003453435.1 Clostridiales bacterium
CTTGTTGCAAATTCAATTCCACTAACAAAAGCACCCTTGCCAATTGAAATTGGACTGCTTAAATTAAATGTTATAGCTAGGTCATGATCGTTAGAAATTATGTTTGCATATATTGTGTTGTCAGTTAATTTATTATCAATATTTATATTACCTTTATCGCCATCATTAAAACCACTAATATTGTTAACAAAGAAGTATTTACCACTTACATTTTTATCACCTTTATCACCAGTAATATCTTCAATTAAATATGGGTAAAGTTTTGTTCCGTAGTTTTCGCCACCAGTTCCTGATTTAACCTCTGAACCTTTACGTAAAATTTCATATTCTTTTTCAAAGAACCGCCAATTAATATTGCCCGAATTTTGCAAAAGAGCACGTGCTACGTTAGTTCTTGCCATGTTGCCAACACGATTAGCTTTACTTACAAGCAAGTCTTGATACGTACAGCAATAATCGTTTTCTTCAATGTATGGCACAGTATTATCTGTTTGTTTATTGTATTTGTGCATTACACCACTCAAGTTATAGCTATAATATATGTGATGTCCACTGTTAAATGACGCTGGACGAACATTTTCTATATCACCAACTGCCATTATTGTTGAAAGTGAGAAGTTATCTTTAGTTGTAAGGTTGTTTCTATCATCAGTTGTAAAGCCAGCCATTTTACCTTCAAATTCACTCTTAGCATAACTATATGTATATGAGTTGTCTTCACGTACTTTACGTACAACGTACTCAATATTTCCAAGAGATACGGAACCTTTTACAGTTTTAAAGTAATCTCCAGCAAAACCTGATACACACAAATGTGTACTTGTTTGTTCATTAACTTTAATGTTTACATTAGCAACTGAATTATTAATTTCAAAGTCATATGAACTATGAGTGCCCTCAAAGCCTGCACCAGCAAAACCCGAAATGTATACGTCAGCACCAGTTGTAATTTTTAAAGTTTCAATTTCACCATTTGCAAGGCAATTTTTTAAACCTGAGCCATCCTTGGCAATTCCAACAAAACCTGCAATGTGTGACTGTGATGAAACTGTTATATCTTCAACATTTATTAAGGTGTTAGATTTTAAAAGTGAATTATTTATCACATTCTGCATTTCTCCAGCAAATCCACCGACATTAATAGAATTTAAATTAGAATCCTCAACTTTAATTGTTGCATCTTTATCTTTATATACCTTGTCAATATATACCTTGTCAATACAGCATAGTTCAAATGAACTTTGATTATTAGCCAATCCCACAAAACCACCAACATTTAGTGTTGACATTGAACCAACCAAATTATCAATAGTGCTAATTTCTATATATCTTACATATGTGTAATTATTTGCAAGACGAGAACCGTTTACATGTGCAACTAAACCGCCAATGTTAAAGATTGTGTTACTTCCGGCAGCACTCAAGTTTTGAACACTTAAGCCCACACCAGTTGCTTCATTGCTGTTTAAACTGCTTCCGTGAGATAACTCACCAACAAAGCCACCCAAGTTAAATGTATTTTGAATTTTTACTTTAGAAACATCACTTTCCACAACCAATTCAATATCTTTTAAAGTGTTTCCACCAAATGCACTTGCAGATGCATCAAATTTTCCTGCAAAGCCACCTATATTTAAACTTGTAAATGTAGGCTGGTTAGATAATGTAATTTTAAATTTTTCAGTTGTTTCCAATTCATTTGTTGTTTTCAATTCATTTACAGATTTATTTGTTCCAAATAAATGGTCAATTCCACCGTCTTCTTCCACATTACACATGTTAAGAGAACAACTTGAAACCTTGTTTGTGCTACCACTTGTTGCGCCTATTAATCCACCAACATTGCTTACAATTGGATTATCGTTGGAACTAATTTTTACGGAGTATTCAATTGATTTGTTGCTATCGCAGTTTAAGAATGCGTTGCAAGAATTTATTATGGAACCTCTTGAAAGTTGACCAACCAATAAACCTATGTTGCTTGTTATGTTATTTGTTATACAAGAAACACCAAGTTGATCGCCACCCTTCCAAGTTGGATATAGACTGTCACTTTGCTCTGGGTCATTAAATGTTGTTCCATAAACAAAGTTAACATTTTCAATTCTGCATGAAGCAAGGCTTTGGAAGAATCCAAAATTTGATGGGTTGCCTTGAGATATCATGTTTATGTTATAAATGCAGTAGTAAGGATTTTTTCCGCCATAAACTGTAATATCTCTATTGTCATCACGCTTTGCACTTACAAGTGTTAAATTTACGTAAGATTTTGGTTGCCAATTATGTGATAAGTATATATCGTTAACAATTTTATATTTTGCACCTGAAGACATATTTATTAAGTCCTCTTCAGTTTTAATTTCAATATAGAAAACTAAAGAACTTGGCTTAATTGATGGATAAATTGGATATTCAAACACCCAATCATCACCCCAAGCCTGATATGTGCCTTCTTGATTTGGCTTTAACTGAGAGTATTTATAATTATAGTCTTGTCCACGCAAAGCAAGGTAAGTTTCTGCACAAGAGAATTTTTCATAGCCATCTTCAACGCCACCCAAACTCTTATCGTGACCGCCAGCATTGTTAAGGTAAATATCCTTATTTATGCCGTTGATTGTTATAGTATAGCGGTCTATGTAATCTTTCTCGAGTATTAATTTATCTGTATTATGTGTATTTATGTTATCTTTTGCAATATATGAAATTGCTTTGCCATTGCCTGCCAAGTTATTGCTTGAGCAATCGTTATAACTGATTTCCACAGAATTATATACAAATTTTGTGAACAGGTTGCTTAATATATAACCAACAGCATCACTTGCATTTTCATTATTAGGAGCCAATTTAATTGTGCCGTCTGCACCTAAGCCTTCGTAATTTACATAACCAAATGCCGCGCCAATTCTTGCCTCAAAGTATACAACTTCTGCCGTGCCGTCAGACAAATATCTAACACCAAAATAACCACTAGCCGAATCGGAATATGACAAATTTTGCGTTGTATATTTGTTTGTTGATTTATTGTAATCCAAATAAGTTTTGCCATCTTTTTCAGTTGTTTTGATTGGTAAATAGTTAGAATATTGAGTTACGTAACCATTAGGTTGATGGAAGGCATTAATTGCTTTAATTCCATTAAATTGATCTAATTCACTTGCTGTATATCCGCCGGCTAATCCACCAGCATAACCAGTTGGTGACATTATTTTTATTGCATCCACTTCTTGATAATGATCAGCATCATAAACGTTACCACTGCCACTATAAACATCTTTCTTAGTTGCATAATCATCAGTAGATGAGGCTCTTTTAAAGCCATACCTATTTGAAGCAACAACGTTTCCAGTGGTGTAAACTTCACTAAATAATGGATGTTCTCCTATGTAGTCCTTTTCACCGCTTTGCAAATATCCAACAACTCCACCTGCATATTTTGCATTAAAGTTGATTACATTTGTTTTGCTGAAACTTGAAAGGATGTATCCTCCCTGCTCAATACCAACTAAACCACCAATTGCATAAGGATATACATTTATGCTTGAGTTTTGATTGCTTGCAGCATCTGACCTGAATAAACTTAAACCAGATTTATTTGTAAGTTGCTCATCATTTTGTGCATAACTGTTATTAGACCATTCCACAGAACACAAATAAATCGCACCACTATTATTAATACCTACAAGTCCACCAGATGTATAGAAACCAAATAATCTTTGGCTGTCTTTATCTACATCAGATAGTTCAAATTTAGAACTTTCCAAATATGTATCTTTGTTAATTAATCCAGCAATACCACCAACAATTTCACCGGAAATTACAATGTCACCATAAACTTTTAATAACCTACAGTTGCTAGACCTTGTGCTGTTGGTGATTACTGTTCT
>DMLH01000053.1:0-6653 GCA_003453435.1 Clostridiales bacterium
ATACGCGCCACAATTTGAACACTTTTTATATTCCAATGTTTTTTGCACAACTTCTGGCTTTATTTTTTGATTTGCATATTTCATTTCTTCAAAATCACTTTGCACTTCTGTTTGTGAATTATCAGTATTAGTTTGTGTCGTGTCATCATCGCCAAAAACCTCGCCAACATAACCGTTATCTGTTTGACTTTGCGTTTTACCATATGCACTATAGTTTAAATTTGTTGGCAATCCTGTTTCAACATCACTTTTGCCTTGACTATCAACAACAAGTGTTTTAGAGGTCATGTCGTCCTCAACCGCATTTGCCTCTTGCAAATATACTTCGTTGGATTGGTTTTCAAAATTTTTAAACTGAGCATCTCTAACCGGATTTTCCAAATCATGCTGTTCGCCCACATACACATTTTTTGGTTTTTGCATTAACTCGTCTGGTGAAAGCGTTATTTTTTTGTATATTTTTTTAGGGAATTTTACTTGAGTTATTTCTATACTTTTTATTTTTAAACCAACATCGTAAAGTTCCTTATTTAACTGATCTTGCAAGTTTTCAATACATATGCTGTCCTTAGAATACAATTGCAAAACATTTAACTTTTGTTTTTGCACAAATTTTGTAGATAACTCTGCCACCCAACAAGAAATTTCATTTTTTGCAACACCATCTCTTAAAATGCCATATCGCATAAACATGCCTTCCATAAAGTCCACAGGGCTAAATACTTCATAACTAAATTTGCCACATAATTTGCATGTCACATTTTTATATACTTTATCCTTAACAACAATACCTTCAAAAGATTCAAAACTTCCACCTTCAAAACTTTTTAAATTTATATAGTAAATATCTGCTTTGAAAAACTTTTTTAAATTGCCTTTTTTGTTTGGCTTACTTAATTTTTCCATACGCGTTAATAATGGCATGTTGTTAGTATCCAGCCTATATCTTCCTGCCGTGAAAGTGTCAGCAATTTTATTCCTATAAACCAAGGCGGCAACAAAACCATCTGGCACATCCAAATTTGTTCCAAATTTTAGTTTTTTGCCAGACCTTAAAACCACCAAATTCTTAGAGTCTATGTTTCCTATTGATATCTTCTTTTTAAATATACTAAATAATCCCATGCTCTTATTATATCACAGCAATTTAAAAGTATCAATGCGGATTTTAAAAATAATAAATAATTTGTAAAATTTCAAAGTTTCATAACAAAATAAATGAAAAAATTATAAAATCAAAAAACACCACATATATTACAATAAGTGTTGGAGGTTAAATTGGAAAACGTTTTAAAACTTTTAGGAAAGCCAGTTGTTAGCATTTATAACGGAACATTGGAAGGATTTGTAAAAAATATTTTGGTGGATAAAAAACTGAAAAAAATTGCATGGCTAGAAATTTTCGATGATGAAAATCAAGATGAAAAAATACTAGACGCAACAAACATTTACGCCTTGAATAATGACGCAATAATGATTAAAAATAATGAAAAATTATATGTTGCCAACACTATAGATACAAACTGCATTAACCCAATTGGCTATAAAGTTTATAACATTAATGGCAAATATGAAAACAAAATTACTGACCTTGTTTTTGATGAGAAATTATATGTAAAATCAATTGTTTTGCAAGACGATTTACTGTTAGATGAAAAAAGTGTTTTAAATGTTGGAAATAATATTATTATTAAAACAGATGAAACTGTTAAAATTCAATATTTTAAACCAAAATCGAAAATAAAATTAAGCATAAACAAAGAAGAAAAAGTTGAAGCACTTGAGGAAAAAAATGCTGTTATTATAAAATCTCATCCCAACAAAATTTTAACGGCTGGATATGAATTTTTAATTGGTCGTAAAGTTGGACAAAATATATACTCGGAAACAAAACAATTGCTGGTTAAAAAGAATAGTAAAATAACAAATCAAATTATAGACATTGCAAGCCAAAATGGTAAACTAAAAGAACTAACAACCTACAGCGTTATTTAATAAAACAAATATAAATTTTTAAACTTTAAACAATTAAAATCAACATAAAAAAACCTGGCGAATGTTATGTTCGCTAGGCTTTTTAAATTACTTGTTATCGCCACTATTATCATCAATATCTTTTAGCATGTTTTTTAATTGCTCATTGAATTGTGCTAAGTTTAGTGTGTCAAATCCTGAACCTGATTTTGCTGGCTTTTGCTGTTTTTCAACACTTGGTTTTACACTTGGTGCTGATTTTTTTGCACTAGCCTTTTTGCTGGTTGACTTTGCTTTAACTGGTTTTTTTACAGCAGGTTTTTTAGCCTTTGGCTTTGCACTAGATTTTTTAGGGCTAGATTTTTTGCTTGATTTTGGTGCTTTCTCTGCAACCTTTTTAGTTTCTTCTAATTGCTTTGACAAGTTTTTATTCTGCTTTTCAAGTTCTGCACTTTTTTCTTCAATTAACTTATCTAATTCCTCAAGTTCATCCTTTTTTGACGCCTCAACTTTTTGTACTGCTGGTTTTGTTTCCTTAGGTTTTTTAATTTTTACTTTTTGGCTAGGAGCTTTTTTAGAAGTTGGTTTTGGTTCTTCCTTAACCTCTTCAACCGCATCTTCTTCAGCCTCTTTTTCTTCTTCTGCAGATGGCTGTTCTTCCTCTTCAACAGCGGAAAGGCTATTGCTGTTTTCCCACTTAAAGTCGTAAACAGGTTTATGAAATCTTGACTTAAGTTCGTCCAAATTAACCTCAACAGGCTCTTCCTTGGAACCAACTTGTTCTTCTACTTTAGATGTTAATTCTTCGGCACTAGATGATGAAACTTCATCAAACAAACTGCCATCCATAGGAGCTTCAACGGCCTCTGATGGTTGCTCAGCAACTTCTTCTGCAGGCTCTTCAACTTTTTCCTCTGGTTTTACTTCAGCGTAATCAGGCTCTGCAACTTCGCTGTTTTGCTCAGGTTCACCTTGGCCATCTTGATTTACGTATTTTTTATGGCCTTCTTCGTCAATAAAGTACATTCTGCCGTTGACATCAGCATAAACCTCATCACCACTGATACGTTTTTTGTGTTTTAGTTCACTAATATATTCTTTTTGATTTGCAATTTGCTCGTCTTTCTTAACAATGATTTCATCTTTTCTTGCAATTTCCATTTTTCTGCTTTCAAGTTCTTGTTTGACAGAGAATATTTCTTGATTTCTGTCATCATCAACATTTCCATACTCGGATAATCTTGACTCTTGCTCTGCAATAACTTGCTCTTGCTCTTCAATTTTTTGAGTACTATTTTGAAGTTTTTCTAATGTTTCATCATAAATAGCGTTCTTTTCAACAACAATTCTGTCTCTTTCTTCAATTTCCATTTGAAGTTTAGCGGTCTCTGCCTTTAAGCCTTCAATTTCTTCCTTGCTCTGCTCATCAACAATTGCTTTTAACTCAGAATAAATTTTATCTGCATAAGACTTAAATTCGCTGTTAAGAGAAGTTTCTGCACGTTTTCTATCTTCCTCTATTTCGGCACGTTTAGCCTCAATTTGTTCATTAATTTTCTTTCTTTCTTCTTCAAACTTTCTGTTGTCTTCTTGTGCTTCTTTTTCAATTTGACGTTGCTTTTGAATTTCATTTTCTCTTTGTTTTCTCAAATCATTACCAACAATCAAATTTGTTGTGGCATCAAGTTTTTCTTTTAATCTATCCAAAGTTTCTTGAATATCTCTTAACTTTCTTTGTGCAGCCTTTGCTTTTTCATCATAATTCTTTTCAAGCAAATCTCTTTCGCCTTCTAACTCAGAAATAACTGCACGAGTGCCGTTTTTGTTTCCAATAAACTGTTCACTTACTTGCATTGCTTTTTCCATAACAAGGCTACCATTGATGCCTAATGCGGAAAAATCATATAATTCATGAACAACTTGACTATCTTTTGCTTTTTTAATTTGCTCTTGTTCAAACAATGCTCTTTGTTGTAAATACTCTTGCAAAACTGGAATACCTGCAACAATTTCTTTTCTTGTAAACAAAATTTCATAATCTACATAATCAGGTAGTGTTGTAACTGCCCTATCCAAATATTTTTGGAACATATCAAAATTGTAGTAAACATCTGATATTGTTGAATTTCTTCTTGCTTTTAAAAACAAAACATATATTTCGCCAATAAATATTGTCACAATTGGAAGCAATAATGATGTAGCGATGCTTGAAAAGGAGAATTGATTGTTTGCTGCACCTGATGCGAAATATGAAATACCAAAAATAAACCCAATTAATGCAATTGAAATAATACTTGTTCTTACAGCGGTTATGTGACTTGCATAAGCACTTGCTTTAAATGGCTTATCAACACAATTTTGTTCACTGAAAAACTCGCTTGGCTTTTTATCCCTGCTTACCATGAATTGTTGCCATTGTTTCCTCATTGTGTTTGGAATACGTTTCATAAGTTTGTTAAACTCAACCAAATTGTCTTCTGTAACAAAAGGATTAAGTTCCAAATACTTGTTTAACTTATTAACTGCTCTTAGTGTTTTAAGTTCTATTGAAAACTGTGTGCAAATAAAACTTATAATAATTGCAAGTAGATCTAATGAAAGCCCTATTACAACCATCCACACATAACCCAAAGAAGCCGTTAAATTACCAAGAGTATCAATTATTGAACTGAATATATCTAATAACATAATAATTCTCCTATTAATTTTTGCGATTATTAATAGTATAATTTTTGTTTTAAAATTTGTCAAATAAAAAACTAAATAATTATCAGTTTGCTTAAATAAAAACTATATATAATTTTTTTTGAAACTGGCAACTTATAAAATTGTTCAATTGCCCTTGCATAAATATTTAATTGAGTTGAGTATTTTTTTATAAAATCCTCATCAGTTTTAAGCCTTGAAGTTTTATAATCAATCAAATATATTTCATCGCTTTTTATAATTATTAAATCTGCAACACCTTGAATAAGAATTTTGTTTTCTTGAATGGTATTGATTAACTGATTGGCTGGCATATACGCAAGAAATTGCTTTTCTTTTGAGACATTGTCTCGATTGTCGATTAACTTATTTAGTTGCAAAATTGCTGTTACAATTTTGTTTTCGTCAACCAAATTTGATTCATTTGTTGTAATAATATTGGCGTCTTTTAAGTTAGCAATTTGTTTAGTAATATCACTTTCATCATTAGTAAAGTTTAAGTACTGCATGTATTTATGATATGCCGTACCTATACTTAAAAAGTCATCATCATCAAATTTATCGGTCTTTTTGTAATTAAAATTAGATATATTATAGTGTTCTTCTTCTGCCATTATTTGCGAAACTGTGTTTTTCTTTGCTAAATTGTTTTGCTCAAACTTATATTTAAGTGTGTTCATAAATTCTTCACTATCAATCTTTAGTTGCTCTGGCTTAATGTTGTTTAATTGCATAGGTTCAAATTCAAAATCATCATAATTTACGTATTTAATTTCTATATTTGTTGCTGATTTTTCATCACCCAAATTTTTAAGCATGTATTTAGTTGAATTTAGTTGTTTAATGTCCTCCTCACTCAAACAGCCAAGCATCCAATCCAAGTAATTGTTTGCTTTAAAAATTTCATAATCTGATTTTAAACTTTTTACATTTGTTGTGTTGCATGAGCCAATTATTGTCAAATAATTTTTTGCTCTTGTTAATGCAACATAAAGCAATCTTTTATTTTCTTTTCTGTTTTCGCTTTTTATTTTTTGTTTAAATGCTTTGTAAGGTAAATTATCATATGCCTTATGTAGTTCTAAGTCATAACTTGGCATGCAAATACCCCAATCGTTATCCATAAGCAATTTTTCAGTTTCACTTTTTGTGCTAAATGGTTTTGCACAACCAATTAAGAACACTACTGGGTATTCTAGTCCCTTGCTTTTGTGAATTGTGCAAAGTGTAACAGCGTTTTCGCCATCTTTAATAGTATTATCAAATTTAAGTTCAGAGCCATATGTATCTATGTAATTTATAAATTCAAATAAGCTGTAATTTTTAATACTAATTAGACTATCCATAAGTAAGTTTAAATGGCTTTCAAATTCGCTACCAAAATTATTTATTGCAAAGTATGTATCCAAGTTTTCTTTTTCAACAATTATGTTAATAAGCTCACAAATATCTTTATATGTACTAATATTTTTGTAGAAGTACAACTTATCATAAAAAGTTGCTAGTTTTTGCGATATGACATCTGCGTGCTCAATTTTATATTTTTCAACTGCCTCATAGAAAAATTCCTCTTTGGAATATAAACTCCTTATTGTAGAAAGTTCATCAAAAGAAAGGCAACCAATATTGCTTAATGAAGAAATAAGCGGAACATCATTTTTGTAATTTTCAATTGTTCTTATAATGTTCATTAAAATTTGCATATCGTAATTGTCAAATAATGCATCTTCATATGTGGTTGAAACAGGTATGCCAGCCTCATTTAAAATTTGACGTATTTTTGGCAAAACGTTATTTTTACTTCTAGACAAAACTGCCATGTCGCCAAACGTTATGTTTTTATAACTATCGCTCTTAGCGTCGTAATATTTTTTATTTAGCATGTCTTTAATTTCGCTGGCAAGAAGTAATGCTTCTTTTTTAATATCATCAGTTTTATCAAATGTTAGTTCACTATCTTTTACAGAGTAAAC
>DMLH01000053.1:6766-10753 GCA_003453435.1 Clostridiales bacterium
CATCTTTTTGTATGACCAATAACTTAACTTTTGGCTCCACATCACTTTCATAACTTCCACCAAATTCTAAGTCCGCATTGCCACTATATTCAAAATCATCAATTGAATTTTTGTATATTTTATCAAAAACAAAGTTGTTGAAATTTATAATTGCTTTGTCACTTCTAAAATTTGTTTTAAGTTCTATAACATTGCCCAAGTTTTGCATTTTTTTGTATTGATTATATTTGTTAATAAAAATCTTAGGCTCAGCCTGTCTAAACCTATAAATGCTTTGTTTGAAATCTCCCACCATAAACAAGTTGTCACCTGCAGTAATTTTTTTAACAATATCCTCTTGCAATAAACTTGTATCTTGATATTCATCAATAAAAATCCAATCGTATCTATTTTGCAATGAAGTGGCTATGTTTGAATTGTTTAAAATTTTGTTTGCAAGTTGCTCTATATCAATAAAATCTAAAACTTGCATGTTTGCTTTAATTTTAGAGTATTCCTCATCAAACTCATTAACCAGATTAAACAAACTGAGTAACCTTTGCTTTGTTGCAAAAATATCTTTTTGCATTTGTTCTAAACTAAGCGCCCTTATCTCTTTGCTAAAAATCAAATTTAAATCTGCAAGAAACTCATTTTTTGCATTTGCGTACTCTTTTTTTATTTCTAAAATTTCAAAAGTGTCTTTTTGCGACGCCCTGACTACATCAAAATTTAATTGATTTTGAATAATTAATAAATTTTTGTAAAAATCGTCACTTAAAAGTTCCAACATTTGCTTTGCGTTTTGTAGCGCACTTTTAAGTTTTTCATCTTGATTACTACATAAGGTTATTAACCTTTTAATTTTACTAAGAAAATTATTTTTAACACTTAAAACATAGTTATGTAAAAATTTAAATAATTCACTATTCTTGTTTTTTTCACTTAAATCAAAAAACTCATCTAGCCTTTTTAAATAAACCGTATCGTCATCCTTACTTTTTAAAAAATTATAAAGCGAAATTATTCCGTGTCTAAAGTCTTTGTCGTTTCGGCCTGCAAAAAATGTATCTAACACATTTGTAAAATCTTCATCTAGATTTTTACCATGTTTAGAAATAATATTGTCTAGCGCTTGGTTTTGCAAAAAACCTGCAAGTGTTGTATCTGCAACAGTAAAATTATTATCTTTGCCAATTTCATATCCAAATTCCTTAACAATTTTTATACAAAAGGCATCAAAAGTTAAAATATCGCTTGTAGATAAATCTTCAAGTTCAGCTAAAAGTGTTTGGTTATCTGCCACACTTAAACTTTTTTGAAGTCTTTGCCTTATTTCTAAACTTGCTGCATTTGTAAATGTGACAATAAGTAAATTTTTTAAATGAACTTGCCCACTCAAAATAAGCGTAATGATTTTTTCAATCAGTACACTTGTTTTTCCGCTACCAGCAGAAGCAGAAACCAAGAGGTTTCCTGCACTATGTTTTATAACCCTTTTCTGTGGTTCAGTCCACTTTTCACCCATAACTCACCTTTACTCAATTTCTTTACATACATCTCCTTTGTGTATGCTGTCTAATTTCCTATAACCATTAACATCTATTTGATAGTGGCAAATTGATTTGTACTTGCAAGTTGTGCAAGGGTAACTATTACCCTCTTTAAATGGCTTTGGCTGAATAAAACTTTGCATAATTTCATTAACCGCCCCATTTAAAACTAGCAATGCATATTTTTGAATGTTTAAAAACTCCCTTTCATCTAAAATAAACTTTTCGGTATTGGAGGTATAACCACCTTCCTTTTTAAACTCAACATTAATAATGTTGCTTTTTTTATTATAAACAAGGTTTTTATCTAACCTTAATATCATGCCATCATTTTTTAGTGTTATACCGTCAATTTTGTATGTTTCAAACTCCTCATCAAACACATCTACAAACTTATTTTTAATTGGCATGTAACCAGTTGCAACTGCTATTGAATTATCCAATTCACTAATAGCCTTCATATAAACTAAAAGTTGCAACTTAATTCCGTAATACACATCTTGATATGTAAATTTGTCTTTGCCTGTTTTATAATCTATAATTCTCAAATAATTTGAAATACTACTACTTTTACCATCTCCATTTTTTAAGGAAAGTTTATCAACTCTATCTATTATTCCAGAAATTGTTAAGCCATTTCCAATTGTATAATCATCAAATCTTTTTTCGGTGTACACAGGCTTAAAATCGCTACTTAAAATTTGATTTTTTATTGCATTACAAAACCTTATTGCCTCCTCTTTTAAATTTTTTAAAGCATAAGCATTTTTTGAAAAATTAAAGTACTTTTCACTTCTAATAATTTTGTCAAAAATATCATTTACAATTAAATTTTCATTGTCAGAAAATTTATAACCATTTTTTATGCAATTGTTAACATACATTTGCGCCACTTCATGCAAAATGTTTCCAACATCAATACTTTTAATTTCAAACTTTGGGTTATCTTTTGGTTTTATCGCATAATCAACAAACTGCAAAAAAGGACATTTAAAGTATCTTTCAATTTGACTTATTTTTGTTTTATTGTTTTTAAAAAGTTTTTCACGTATATTTGTTATTTGATATCTTGACATATCATCAGCAAATTTTTTTGTTTCGTTTTCAAGCACTTTTTTAAACTGCTGTTCTAATATGTTTTTTAAATTACTAAACTTACCTTTTGCAAGTTTAACAGCATTTTGTGTTGTGCCAACTAAATATGGTACCAAAAGAGGTGCATTGTTATTAAAAATTTTAAGTTCCATCATGTCAGACTTTTCAACCTGTATAGCCATGCCATTTGTTGTTACAATGCTTTGAATTGCTGATATAAATTCACTTTTAAATTCTGTTTGCCCCTTAATTAATGTGCTATATGTAATTTCTAGTTTTTGACTAGGTAAAACTACTAAATTAAATAACTTAAATTTTTCTCTTTTATTTAATTCCTTAATGGTTGGAGAAACGTTATTGTTAGATTTTAAAATTGCTATTTCCGCATCTGTTATTGTTCCTGAATCCGAACTATAGTTTGGCATTCTGTTTTGAGTTGCGCCCATAATAAATAAGGCCTTACGTGGATAATACGTGCTTTGAGAAGCGTCACCAATAAATATCGCATCACATTTAAGTGGCACAGTGGTTAAATTTGTGCCATGCATGCAACTTTTAAGCATGTCAAAAAAGCCTTGCACGCTAACTAAATTTTCGCCAATAATTGCATCGGCTTCATACAAAACTTTTTCAAACTTTCCATACACTTCAAAGCCTATTTGTTTCTCAATTAAATCCACTTCTTTTTGAGATAATGTATCAATTATGTTTTTGGCATTTATCACACTTAAATAATTCAATAAAACAGTTTTAATTTCCGTTACGGTTAAACATGCAAAAATATGCCCTTCTAATTCTTTAATTTGATCAAAAACAAAACACCTAACTTCCTCGGCATTTTTACATAATTCAGTATTTTCTGTCTCAAATTTTTTATAAAATTCGTCACTCAATACATTATACTTTTTGCAATAATTTTCAAAGTCTAATTTTTTATTGTTGTCTATTATAAATAACGGACTTTGTATAATTGATATAGCATTGCTTATGCTTTTTTGGCCACAAATAAAATCGGCAATTTTAAACAGCGTTCGTGAAAAATAATGTTCCATCAAACTTCTAGATGTATCCAAATAAAATGGCAAACTATATTCATTAAAAATCTTTTGTATTTCATGTTTGTAATCATCAAGCCCATTAACTGCAATGTTAATATCATCAAACACAGTGCCCTTTTCTAAAACCAAATATTTAATTTTATTGGCGACATATCTAATTTCATCTTGAATTTTAGGAAACTCTATAAGTTTTATTTGATTAGTTTCAAACTTATCATTTGAATTATTAACATCAATTGCAAACAAATTTTTTGTTAAATAATTTTGCATTGAACTGCTACTTGTTTTTGTGTTTGATATTT
>DMLH01000074.1 GCA_003453435.1 Clostridiales bacterium
TAACTGAACCACGAACTGTAGGTCTAATACCCATATGACGGCTTCTTCCAGCCTTACCAAGTGAAACTATTTCATGATCAAGATTTCCAACTTGTCCAACAGTTGCACGACATTTAAGGTTAACTGTTCTCATTTCTCCGCTTGGAAGTCTTAATGTTGCTCTGCCATTTTCTTTAGCCATAAGCATTGCTTCGATACCAGCGCTTCTTGCCATTGCGCCACCTTTATTTGGTTGCATTTCTATGTTGTGAACTGTGATACCTACTGGCATACTGTCAAGTGGTAAGCAGTTTCCAACACTAATTTCAGCCTCTGGTCCGCTCATAACTGTTGCACCAACATTTAAGCCTTCTGGTGCCAAGATGTATCTCTTTTCACCATCAACATAATTAAGCAATGCAATGTATGCTGAACGATTTGGGTCGTATTCAATGCTAACAACTTTGGCAGGAATACCATCTTTGTTACGTTTGAAATCGATAACTCTATATTTTTGTCTATTTCCGCCACCAATATGACGAACTGTTATTCTACCATAAGAATTTCTTCCACCGGTTTTTTTGCCTGGTTTAAGAAGACTTTTTTCTGGCGCTTTTTTTGTCAAAACAGAAAAGTCAGCAGTTGTATACTCACGCATAGCAGGTGAAGTAGGTTTTTTTGTTATAATAGCCATTATTTCTTATCCTCCTAATTATGATAGACTGTCAAAGAATTCTATTGACTTGCTGTCATCTGTAAGTGTTACATATGCTTTTTTGTAACTAGCAGTAAATCCGTGAGTTCTTCCTCTATCTTGTGATTTTTCTTTTCCGCCAACATTTGATGTGTTGACTTTTTTAACTTTTACTCCAAAAATAGCTTCAACAGCTTTTTTGATTTCTGGTTTTGTTGCATCTTTTTTAACAACAAATGTATATTTTTTGTTTGCAATGTCGGCATAACTTTTTTCTGTCAACACTGGTTTTATAATAACGTCATATTGTTTCATTTAGTGTATGCCTCCTCTACTGCTTTAACTGCGCCTTTTGTCATCATTACATTAGTGCTTGCAACAACTTCATATGTATTTAAAAGTTTTGCATCAACAACTAATAAGTTTTGAATGTTTGCGCTTGCTCTAAGTAAATCTGCATTTTCTCCACTAACAACAAGTAATGTTGGTTTTGAGAATTTGAATGCATCTAACATTTCTTGAGCAAATTTTGTTTTTGGTGCTTCAAGTTTAACTTCATCCAAAACTGTAAGTTCTTCTTGTGTAAGTTTTTGACTTAATGCACTTTTAAGAGCAACTCTTTTTGCTTTTGCATTTACTTTAAGGCTAAAATCTCTTGGCTTTGGAGCAAATGCTACACCACCACCTGTAAACTGTGGGGCTTTTGTGTCTCCGTGACGAGCTCTACCTGTATGTTTTTGTGCCCAAGGCTTTTTGTGGTGACCCCTAACTTCACTTCTTGTTAATGTGCTTTTGTTGCCTTGGCGTTGATTTGCAAGATATGCTACAACAACGTCGTGAATGAGTGCTTCTTTGTATTCTACACCAAACACTTCGTCGCTAAGAGTCATAGTCCCGCAAGCTTCTGCTTTAATATTATAAACTTTAACTTTTGGCATAATTTGTAACTCCTTTACGCTTTAACCGCACTCTTTATTTTAAGAATTGCACCTTTTGCACCAGGAACTGAACCCTTGATTAAAAGTACATTTCTATTTGTATCGACTTTAACAATTTCAAGGTTTTGGATTGTAACTGTTTCGTTACCATAGTGACCAGGACCCCTCATACCTTTTAAAACTCTTGACACTGATGATGTTGCACCAAGTGAACCTGGAGCTCTGTGAACTACAGAAACACCGTGTGTCATTCTGTGGCGAGCAGCGTTCCATCTTTGGATAACACCTGTGAAACCTCTACCTCTTGTTGTGCCACTAACGTCAACCTTTTCGCCTTCTGCAAAAATGTCGCATTTAATTTCGCTGCCAACTGCTAAGTTTTCATAACTATCAAACTTAAGTTCTGCAACATGTTTTTTTGCCTCAACATTGGCTTTTTTAAATTCACCAAGTTCTGCTTTGTTTTTCAAACTTTCTCTTGTGTTTAGGAATGCTACCTTAACTGCCTCATAGCCATCTTTTTCAACTGTCTTTCTTTGTAAAACACTGCATGGTCCAGCTTCTACAACAGTAACAGGAATGATTAAGCCTTCTGGGGAAAATATTTGGGTCATTCCAAGTTTTTTTCCTAAAATTTCTTTCATTTTTTGAATCTCCTACTGATTATAGTTTAATGTTGATATCAACACCAGCTGGAAGGTCCAATTTCATAAGACCATCAACGGCTTTAGCATTTGGTGAAATAATATCAATCACTCTTTTGTGAGTTCTGATTTCAAATTGCTCACGACTGTCTTTGTGCTTGTGTGGTGAACGGATAACTGTTACAACTTCCTTTTGTGTTGGAAGTGGAATAGGACCGCTAATTTTGCAACCAAGTTTTGCTGCTGTTGCAACTATTCTTGTTGCTGCTTCATCAATCAAGCTGTGATCAAAAGCTTTCAATTTGATTCTGATTTTTTGTGTTGCCATCTGTATCCTCCATTATTTTATAAGCAAGTTCGCTTGTTATTTACACCGCTCCGTGTGTTTCCTGCCGTGGACCTTAAAAAAAGTGGGAACGATGTGGTCTTGCCTATTCGCCTAGATTTTTCTAGACTTGTCAGCACAAGTTTTCTTTAAGCCTAATGGCGCTTAAAGTAACCTTCTGCCTCAACCCATGTATCCACGTCTTTGATATTATACACAAACGGCATTTCAATGTCAAGACTTTTTTGTAATTTTTTTCTAAAAATTTTTAGTAAAATGTAATAGTGTACAGTATGTTGACATAAAAAAAACATTTCACTAGGAAATGCTTTAATCATTTTTGTGTTTCTTTACGCTTTTAATTAAATCAGCAGAGGTTTGTTTAAATTGTTTTAATATTGTTTGATACACAATTTTTGCTTTTTGCTTTAGTTCTTCTCCACTTAAAGTTAAAACCTCCGGGTTTCGCTTTGGATTAAAGTCAGTAGACATAATATCTCCACTTCTATCCACATACTTGCCATTTATGCCAAGTTCACTTTTTGCAAGTTTGAAGTTAAACTTGTAAATATTCATAATTGCGCTTACTTCTTCAAGCCTGAAAAACCCAAAAAGTTTATGTCCTTCCAAAATACCATTATCAGTTAAAGCCAAAATGATATCTGCTAAATGATATTGCGATTTAAGCCAATGTTTAACTGCATCTTCTTGGCTTTCGGCCATATTAAAATATTTTTCCATAGTCTTTCCTCTATATAAATTATATAGCTACTGTATAATAAAAATTTAAAGACAATATCGTTAAAAATATCTACTTTCTTCAACTGCTAACCATGTAAACACGCCGGCACCTATAGCTGAAATTACGCTATTAGCAATAAATAAACCTTCCATGACAGGCAATTCTGCATCTTCTCGCGCAAGTTCCTCCATTTTTTCAGTATATTCACTAAGTGTAATATTGTGCAATTCATAATCTTGCTTTACTTGTTCTCTTATTTCAGGAATTTGTTTATGCTCCTTATCAGCTTCTACTGCACCAAAAATGCTTGCACCAAGTCCTACCGCACCTGCTAGTGCACCTAAAGACGCTAAGGTAACTCCAACTTTACTCATAATATCCTCCTATTTGATAGTAGTATATCATAGTATAATTCGCGTGTCAATATGTTCTTTTTAATTTAGCAATTGTTTATTTTATTCAACCTATAGCACATTTATCGAACAAAAAAAGTTTCATAAACACATATGAAACTTTTTTTATTATAAACTCTCTTTCAATTTTTCCAAAGCGCTGGTTTTTAAGTTCAAACTTGCTTTTATATAGTTAACTTGGGTTATTTCTTGATTCACTTCCAAAATTTGTGCTTCAGAAAGTTTCTTTTTACTTCCAAGTTTTTCACGCATTTTTTCTTCGCTTTGTTTTGCAAGGGTTGATAAGTAAATGTCTGCTCTTTTTTCTTCGGATTTTAATGCATTGATTGATTCTTTCAAATCATCCATTTTTTCATAAACATCAAGCTCTTCAAAAATAGCATTGTATTTTTTATTTGCCTCGTTATAACTATCAATAACAAATGAAACACTAGCATGATATTTTTTGTCATATGCCCTTTTTTCTTTTGCGGTTAATTTTGAGTATTCTGTTGAAAGTACGGGTAAATCCAAATCCATAAAATCTCTTGGCACTCTAATGTGTCCATCTTCCTCAACAGTTAAAAACACCCCAAGGTTTTCGCCTTTTAACTTAAAATCTGCAACTTTTGTTGTTATTTGATTTAATAATCTCTTCTTTTGTCCTTCAATAAAATTCAATCTTTCGTTCATTTTTTTTCTCCGCCTTTATTTTTTAAAAATATTAGTCAACTTCGTTAAGTTTTTTTAGCAAAAGTTCCAAGTCACAATCGTGCACCTGGCTTGCTTCTTCAACCGTTTCCATTTGACTTATTGGGCAAGAAAAACAGTGCATGCCAAATCCCATCAAAATTTCTGCTGCATTTTTTCTGTAATTTAAAACCTCTGCAAGTGTCATTTCTTTTGTTATTAAAACTTTTTTCATATTGAACTCCGCTAAATTATAAATCAACTTTTTTAAAAAATCAAGTACAATAATTCTTTTTTTTGAATTTTGTATGGTTTTTACATTAATTAAATTTGTGACCACAAGAAAAGCATGTTTCAGCACTTTTTGAATTATACGCGCCACAATTTGAACACTTTTTATATTCCAATGTTTTTTGCACAACTTCTGGCTTTATTTTTTGATTTGCATATTTCATTTCTTCAAAATCACTTTGCACTTCTGTTTGTGAATTATCAGTATTAGTTTGTGTCGTGTCATCATCGCCAAAAACCTCGCCAACATAACCGTTATCTGTTTGACTTTGCGTTTTACCATATGCACTATAGTTTAAATTTGTTGGCAATCCTGTTTCAACATCACTTTTGCC
>DMLH01000076.1 GCA_003453435.1 Clostridiales bacterium
AAAGAAAAAAAAAAACAAAATACAAAAAAAAAATTATTCACCAAAAAACACCAAAAAAAAAAAAAAAAAAAAAATCAACAATAAGGTTATAGCAATAATTTTAACCGTTGTGGCAACAATAGGTTATTTTTCGCTGTTTACAAATCTTGTTGGATTTTTAAAACATTTTTTACTTGGTACATTTGGCATTTTTGCTTATGCATTATTCACAGCGCTTTATGTTATTAGTGGATTAATTTTAAAGGGCAAAAAATATCATATAACAACAAAATACTTGCTTGCTTTAATATTTTCACTTTTAAGCGTTCTAGCAATATTTCACATGGCTTTTAGCGGTGGGGTTGATTTTTCAACGTATGGCGAATATCTTGGCAGTATTTACAACATGCAAGTTTCTGTTGGTGGTTTACTTTTAGGCTTATTAATTTACCCTTTGCAAAAATTCTTAAATTTTGGTGCTTATATTTTGTTCCTTATTGTGCTTGTTGTGTGCGTCACAATAATATATAACGGAATTGCAGATGCAAAATCAATGTCTAAAATAGATTTCAAGTTTTTCAAAAAGAAAAATAAAGCAAATGCAACTTCTAGCGAACCTGTAAAAAATCAAAACACAATAAAAATAGATACTGAAGAGAATATTGAGGAGTTTAATAAAGGCATAGTTAATGAAAGTGTGGGACTTGGTGCCGAGGTTAAAAAAGAGGAGACCTCAAGAGATATTGCACGAAGAAAACTTGGTCTTGATAGGCTATACGAAGATAAAGTAAATGTTAACTCAAATGATGACCAACTAGACACATTTAAAAAGAATTACATGAACACTGGTGGCAGTGTGTTTTCTACAAAAAACTTTGATAGGCAAGATTATTCAAATACAAATTACAGTGGAACGTTTGGCTATAGCACTGTACTTGAAAACGGAAACAAAAGGAGAAATTCAGCTGAAGAAGAACAAAAGTACAATGAATATAGAAAATTTATGGGCTTAGCACCTGTTGCAACAAATGTACAGGAACCAAAAACGGAAACGAATTACGAAAATCATTCAAATATTTTTCAAACTAGTGATATTTTTGACACTTATTCATCTTCAAAAGACTTTTATGACAAACACGAAAGTACAGAAAGCAGTGATGAAAAACTTTTTGGTACTCCAAAAACTGAAGACACAAACATTAAATTTACTTATTCATCACCAGCAGAAAAATCTGGTTTTATGGACAAGTTGACAAGTGATAATAACGAAGAAGTTAAACCAGAAAACTTAAATGAAACTGAGGTTAAAGAAGAAAATGATTTGCGTGCAATTTTTGAAAAGCCAGTTCCAAAAAATGATATAGAACTACCAAAAAGTTTACAAAATGAAAACTATAATTTCACAAGAAAATTTGACACTACAAGTAAAAATCCAATTGATTATGAAATTAAAAATATACAAAATTACACCAAAACACCAGAAGAGTCACAAACTGCAGTTGACCTGCCAAGACAGAAATTACCTAAATACAATTATACAAAGCCAACACTTGATTTGCTTAACACTGCATCAACCGACCCTAGCATGTATGGCGGAAATGTTGAAGAAACCAGCCATAAAATTGAATCAGTACTTGAAGAGTTTAAAATTCCAGCAAAAGTCATAGGAATTACAAGAGGTCCAGCAGTCACAAGATATGAACTTGAAATGCCTGTTGGTATTAGCGTCAACAAAATTCCAACGCTAGAAAGTGACATTGCAATGCGTATTGCAACCAGCAAAAAAATTATGATTCAAGCACCAATTCCGGGCATGAGTGCATTTGGAATTGAAGTACCTAATGATAAAGTTGCAACTGTATCACTTAAAGAAACACTATCAAGCGAAGCATTTATTTTAAGTAAATCACCATGTTCTTTTGCACTTGGTAAGGAACTTAACGGGGTGACAGATATTTGTGCCGTTAACAAAATGCCACACGTTTTAATTGCCGGTAGCACGGGCAGTGGAAAATCTGTTTGTTTAAATAGTTTAATTTTAAGTATTTTGTACAAATCTAGTCCAGAAGATGTTAAATTTATTTTAATTGACCCAAAACGTGTTGAATTTTCGATCTATGCAGGTCTTCCTCACCTTGTTATGCCAGACATTATTAGCGAGCCTAAAAAGGCAGATAATGCGCTTGCTTGGGCAGTTAGAGAAATGGAGAAGAGATATGATGCACTTGCAGAACACAGAGTTAGAAATATTGAAGAGTATAATAACTTGCAAGATGTAAAAGACAGATATCTTCCAAAAATGCCATATATCATTATAATTATGGATGAATTTGCCGACATAATGCAAAGTCCAGATTGCAAGGACATCGAAAGCAAAGTTATTAGGCTCGCAGCAAAAGCAAGAGCCGCTGGCATACACCTTGTTCTTGCAACTCAAAGACCTAGTGTTGATGTTTTAAGCGGAACGGCTAAAAACAATTTCCCTGCACGTATCGCATTTTTCTTAACAACTCAAACCGATAGCCGAACAATTCTTGGCTATGGTGGCGCTGAAAACTTGCTTGGAAGGGGCGATATGCTTTATGTTGCACCGGGCAGTAATGAGGGCGCAAAAAGGCTCCAAGGCTGCTATGTTAGTGATGAAGAAGTAAAAACTGTTGTGGAGTTTGTTATATCTCATAATGCGCCAGATTTTGACCCATCAATTGAGGCTGCAATAAATAAAACTCATAATGTGGGTGATAGCGTTAACCCAGACGGTACTTTTGCAAGTTATGATAATGACGGAATGGATGAAGAAGCAGAAATGCAGTCATATGCTAAAAATGTTATGAAAGAGTTTATTAGGGTTGGCAGAGCCAGTGCAACGTACATCCAAAGAACTCAAAGGGTTGGCTTTGCAAAAGCCGGTAGAATTATGGATTATCTTGAGAGGAAAAAATATATTGCTCCAAGTGATGGAACTGCAAAAGCAAGAGCAGTTTATATGACAAAACAGCAATATGTAGAAATTTTTGGCGATACAGATTTTGATGATCATGATTAAATTTTCTGCTTATCTAACAGTAGTTTCGCCTCTCTAACGAACCGGCGAAAATAATATCCGCACATTTAATCATCTTTTTGGTTTATACTTTGCAAACTTCAAGTTTCACAAGGTCACTTAGTGCCACTCCGTTTGCTTTATCTAAACACAAAAATCTAATCAAATCTGCTACTGATGGAAATTAAAAATTTTATTTAAAATAAAAAAGATAAAATTATTAGCAAATAATTATATAAAATGAGGCGAAAAATTTAATGACAAAAGAAGAACTATTAAAAAAGAAATTTCATATTGTACAACTTGGTTGTGATAAAAATAGGGTAGATGGTGAAAAAATTGCCTATCTTTTGCAAAACTATGGGCTTAAACAAACTGCAAATCCTGAAGATGCCGAAATTATAATTGTGAACACATGTGCATTTATAAAAAGTGCAAAGGAAGAGAGTATTGATTGTATTTGCTCTGCAATAGACTGCAAAAGCGATAAGTGCGAAAAACTTATTGTCACAGGTTGTTTTGCACAAAGATATTACGACGAGGCAAAAACAGGTTTTCCCGAAGTTGATGCCGTAGTAAGACTTAAAAATAATGAACAAATTGTTAATGTTGTTAAAGGGCTTTATGGCCTAGATACCACACAAAATGATTGTGCAAAATTAAGCGCACTTAAAAGGTCACTTTCAACTCCAAGTCATTACGCATATTTGAAAATTGCAGATGGTTGCAATAACTGTTGCGCTTATTGTACAATTCCAAAAATAAGGGGTCGTTTTACATCAGTTCCGGTTGAAGAATTGTACAAGGAAGCAAAAGCGCTTGTTAAAAATGGAGTAAAAGAACTTATTTTGGTTGCACAAGATGTAACAAATTACGGAACAGATATTTATGGCGAGCCAAAACTTGTTGAACTTATTCAAACATTATCAAAAATTAAGAAATTAAAGTGGATAAGACTTCATTATTGCTATCCAAACTTAATAACCGATAGACTTTTAAACGAAATTGTAAACAACAAAAAAGTTTGTAAATACTTAGATATTCCTATGCAACACGCAAGTAGTGAAATTTTACGCGCAATGAATAGACGTGACACCCTTGAGGCATACAATGAGTTACTTAAAAAAATACATAATCTACCTCGTTTTGTTGCTATTAGAAGCACATTTATTGTCGGTTTCCCAGGAGAAACAAATAAAGACTTTGAAACTTTAAAAGAGTTTTTGGAAAGGCAAAAATTACAATATGTTGGTTTTTTTAAGTATTCAAGAGAAGAATACACTGCAGCATATATTATGCCAAAACAAGTAAATGAAAAAGTTAAAGATGAAAGGCTTGCCGAAGTTCAAGAACTTCAAGAAAAAATTATGATTAAAAGTCAAAAGCAATTTATAGGTCACACAACGCTTTGCATACTTGAAAAGATTGATGACGACGGAACTTTGACATTAAGAAATCAGTACAATTCACCGAGTGTAGACAGCTTAGTGTTTGCGCAAAAAGGTAACAAAAAAGTTAAAGTGGGCGAGTTTTACAATGTAAAAATAACAGGACTTTATGGCATAGATCTTGCTGGCGAAATTGTGTGATTTAACAAACGAATTCCATTTCACATTCAAATAATAAAGATAAATAAGGAGTTTCTATGAATTTACCAAACAAATTAAGCCTTTCTAGGCTAATTATAACGCCAATTATGATGTTTTTTTACCTTGCAACATTTATTTCTTTTGGAAAGTTTGTTGCATTAGGATTGTTTATTATTGGCGCATTTACAGACTTTTTGGATGGTCACATTGCAAGAAAATATAATTTAGTGACCGATATGGGAAAATTTTTAGACCCAATTGCAGACAAATTACTAGTAACAAGTGCATTAATACTTGTTGCAGTTGATGGCACAATTTTGGCACCATTTGGGGCAATTGTACTAGCGATTTTTGTGGGCAGAGATTTGGCTGTTGATATGCTTAGACTTGTAGCAAGTAGCAAAGGCACAGTAATTGCTGCCGATAAACTAGGTAAATACAAAACCTTTAGCCAAGATATTGCCTTGCCACTTTTAATTTTATACTCAGCACTAAACGTACTTGGCATAAATTCAACAGTTCTAACTGTTTTTATGTGGATTTCATATGGATTTTTAATTTTGGCAACACTTTTAACAATAATTTCACTCATTAACTACTTAATTAAAAATAGAGCAGTTTTTGAGGAAAAAATGTAAAAATAATATATTTTAAATCCAAATAAATTTAATTATTTGAAATATAAAAGAAAAATGGTGAAGTTCTATGGAAAATAAAGAGTATTTAGGAAAAATTGTAAAAGTTATTATGGATAGGCCACTTGGCTCAAAGCATCCAAAGCATGGCTTTGAATATCCAGTAAATTATGGCTATATACCAAACACAGTTTCGGGTGATGGAGAAGAGTTGGACGCGTATGTTTTAGGCGTAAGTCAGCCACTTGTAGAGTTTGAAGGCGAGGTTATTGCAATTATTCATAGAACTAACGACAATGATGACAAACTTGTTGTTGTGCCTAAGGGGCAAAAATTATCAAACGAGGAAATTCAAAAACAAACACACTTTCAAGAACAGTGGTTTGAGTCTGTAATTTTAAGATAAAATGATAAAAATTGTATAAATAATAGACTTTTTCGAACATCTGTGCTAAAATATAATCGTAGGAGAAATATATAAATATGGATCAATCAAAACAAAAAGCGTTAGACCTTGCAATTGCATCAATTGAAAAGCAATTTGGCAAAGGCTCAATTATGAAAATGAACGAAATTGCCGTTCAAAATATAGACGTTATACCAACAGGATGCTTAACACTTGACGCTGCACTTGGTATTGGCGGCATGCCACGTGGCAGAATTATAGAAATTTATGGGCCAGAAAGTTCAGGTAAAACGACAGTTGCACTTCACGTTGTTGCAGAGGCTCAAAAATTGGGCGGTACTGCTGCGTTTATTGACGCAGAACACGCACTTGACCCTGTATATGCAAGCAGTATTGGCGTTAATATGGACGAATTATACATATCTCAGCCAGACACAGGCGAACAAGCGCTTGACATTTGCGAAAGCCTTGTTAAAAGTGCAGCAATTGATATTATTGTTGTGGACTCTGTTGCAGCCCTTACTCCAAAAGCCGAAATTGACGGTGAAATGGGCGATAGTTTCATAGGTCTTCAAGCAAGACTAATGAGCCAAGCACTAAGAAAACTTACGGCAGTTGTAAACAAAACAAAAACTTGTATTATATTTATCAATCAACTTCGTGAAAAAGTTGGCGTTATGTTTGGGTCTCCAGAAACCACAACTGGCGGAAAGGCACTAAAATTTTATTCAAGTATAAGATTGGATGTTAGAAAAGTTGACACACTTAAAGATGGTGACCAATTTATTGGCAACAGAACAAGGGTAAAAGTTGTTAAAAACAAACTTGCAAGTCCATTTAAAGTTGCAGAATTTGACCTTATGTACGGTAAAGGCATAAGCAAAATTGGATGTTTACTTGATGTTGCAATTGATAATGGCATTATTGAAAAAAGTGGTTCTTGGTTTAGTTATGGCGACCAAAAGATAGGTCAAGGTAAAGAAAACGTTAAAGCATATCTTGAACAAAATGAAGCACTTAAAGCCGAAATTGAAGCAAAAGTTAAAGATATTTTGTTTGCAAAAAAGTAAAAAATCACTATTGACAGCACTTAAAAACTGTGTTATACTATAAACGTATCAGGAGGTAATAACTATGAAAAAAATGAGAAGAGCAATGCTACTTGCTGGTTGTGCAGTTTCTGCACTTGGACTTGCAAGTTGTAGTAGTGATGAAGGCAATAGAGGTAATGATGCTAACAGATATGGTAGAGATGCGGTGGTTTACAAATATGCTATCGTAAATTATGGCGAATCAAAACCATATGTATTGTATGAAATAAATACATACGACTATGTCGGTAGATCGTATTCGGAAAATTCATTGAAGTTTACTACTAAACTTGATAATAAATCCTTTATTGCACATACTAATTGGTATTTATTTGAAGAAAAACCAGCAAAAGAATTGTATGATGTTGAATATGGCACAAAAGAGTGGTATGACTTAACTGGAAATATTGAAACACAATCTCAAAATGCAAGTTATACTTTTGAATTAACAAAATAAATTTAAATGAATGTAAAAAAATCAATGCAAATAAAGCACTGATTTTTTTTGTATGATTGATTGTCATGCTGAGGCATACTATTTTCTTGTCTCACAAAGCATCTCAACCAAACTTGCGAAGTAAGGTAAAAAATGAAAGATTAAAAGAAAGAAAACAAGATTGGGATTCTTCTAAAGTCTATGAAAAAAATGGTTAGACTGACATTATAAAATATTAAGACAAAAAATAATTAAAAGCGATTGCAAATTACAATTCTAATGTAAATTTTTTCGCATAGCACCCCGAAATTACTGACAATTTTAGTGCTATGCAAACTTTTTTTGAATATTTTTAGCAATTTAACACTCATAAAATTGCATCAAATTTACCAGAAATTTAAAATTCGTTTAAAGCCGTTTTGGCTTTTACTAGTTGGCGTTGTTATTTTAACGCTGTTAGATTTTATTGCTTTTTCACCGTCTTGCAAAACTTCAACATAGTAGGTGTAAGTAGTGTCCTCATTTATGTTTTCATCAATAAAGCTTTGTTCGCCAGCACTGTTTTCAATGGTTTTTACAAGTTTTCTAACGTCTTCTTCAATTCTATAAATGTTATATTTGGCATTTTTTATTGTGTTAAAAGTTAAAACAGGTTTTTCATTTTCAATTTTGCCATAAATAACACATAGGTTTTCATTAACATACTTTTCAGCCACAAGTGTTGGGGCATATTTTGCGTTGAATTGTGCAACTTTTGTGTATCTTTCTGGCGTTTCAGGGTGGGCAAGCATAATTGT
>DMLH01000032.1 GCA_003453435.1 Clostridiales bacterium
CAACTCAAAAAAATGTTAAGTACACAATGGCATCACCTTATGCCGGTGTTTCGCTTTTGGAAAACGGAACAATAATAACTGATGAAACAGCAGAAAATGGAAGCTTCTTTGTAAATGTTCAAAGTGTAGATAATCCATCAATTTCACTTGCCGATCCACTTGAAGTGTTTGTGTTTAGGCCAATTGAAGACATAAGTGTTATGTACGGCAACACACCTCTACAAAATAATGACACACTTAACTTTGCAACAAATATGGAAAGTGAAAAGCATAAATCATTAACAATTTCTGCAGTTCCAAGCGACCATCCTTACACAATTGATGTTAAAGTTTTGGACGAATTGGGAAATGATGCATCAAATATTTTCTACGCAACTTTAATTAATCAAAATTTAACTGAAGACTTATATTTGGTTTCTGCAAGAGTTAGCGGTGTTGCTTATCTTAAAATAACTGTTTCCTTAAATGGCTTTGACTATGTTTCACAGCCAAAAATAATTAAACTTGTTGCCTACGAAGTGCCATCATCTGTTGAAGTTGTATCAAAATTTGGCGGAGATGAAATTACAATTTATGACTCTTATAAAAACACTTATGGTGAGCAAATATTTGTTAATGTTGGCAGTATCAATGCAAAAAACCGCAATTTTGTAATTGAAATGTCAAAATTAGATATCGAAAAAGTGCAATTTTTCACTGGTGAGCGTGACAATTTGGGTAATTTAGTTCCTGTTCAGTTCAACACAGAAACTGAGGATGAATTTGTAAAATCCAGCAAAAGCTTTGAAACTGGCACATCACTTTACATAATTGCAAATGCGGGCAAACTAATGGCAAGCCAAGTTTCACAAATTTATGTTAAATTTATTGCATCTGGAAGTATGGGTCTATTAGGCGACCCTGTTTACAAACAAATTACTTTGGCATTAAGAAAGGGCATAACAGAGTTGCATTTGAAAAATGAATTAAAAACCAATGAACTACTTGTGCCAATCAAGCAGGCTAATGATGAAGAAGGTGTTAAACTTGTAATTGGAACAGATGCAAGCGAACACACAAGAGATATATTTACGTCATTTGGAGACAGTGGCCTAATACTTGATGAAAAACAAGTGGCTTACGAGAATTCTTCAATTGAAGGAGAAAGCAGGCTATACACCTTTACTTTGTGGGGTGCAAAAGAAGGACTTTACACATTAACTTTCTACTCTCAAAATGGAAAGTTTATTGATGTGATTGTTAGGGTTTACACAAAAGTGACGGACATCACTTTAACCACATCAACAATTCAACAAAATTCAAACATCGCTGAAATTAATTACACAAAAACTGACAACGATTTAACCACATTAGATACCGGTTCTATGACCATTAGAAATGGCTCTTACGTTAATTTGTTCATAAATACATATAACAACTCAATTTTACAAAAATGCACACTTAAAGGCTATCCAAAATTTGAATATGATTCAACTATAATAGTTATAGACGTAGCCAATAGAATTCATGCATTAAAAGTTGGTGAAACAAATGTAAATGCTAAAATTTACGTTTATGATGAGGAAGCCGACAACAACATTAAGGAATTTGAAGTTAGTTTCTTAGTTAAAGTTGAAGAACTTCTTCAAGTAATATACTTAAACGCAAGCAATGTCACAATTTATGAAAAAAGCACTTTAAGTGATTACGTTGACGAAACAGGTTTAAGCAATAAACAAAGATATGGAGAATTTACTTTTGAATTAAAAGTTAGCCCAACAGAATTAAAAAATCTTTCAATTATTCCAAGTTGGACAGGTGACGTTTCATCATTAAATGGCGCTTCACAATTGCAGTACGACGAGGCAACCAAAACATATAAAGTTAAAGTTTGGTGTGATCAACTTGATGGATTTAAAACAGAAGCAAAAGTTAAATTTACAATTTCAGTTTCACAATATCAACGAACTTTTATTAAACAGGCCAGCATAAACATTTTAAAAGCCGAAAAAGTTACAAAAGTGTTTAATGTTAAAAAAGTTCAAGAAAATAACTCCATATTAATTCCAAAAAGGGTAAATGTTTTGCCTACAACCAATGAACAAGGCATTATTGTTGGATATGACCAGGAAGAGCATCTGTATTTGTACTTTGACTCTCGTAATATGACAAAGAATACAACCTTTACACTTAATTGTGATATAATCCGAGAAAATGCTTTGAACAAAAATCTTGTCATACTTACCGAAGAGTTTCCTGAATATCCTAACGTGTTAAGTATCAACAATGGTGTTATAACCATACAAAATGCAGGAGTAACAAAACTTTGCATATGCACTGAGGACAGTTATGATGCAAGTAAAGGTTTACAAACTGAAACAAAAGCATATAATGACCCAATTATTATTGTTGTAAAAGTTTCGGATGGTGAAACAAGACACACTGCATTGGATGTATCAACTGCGAGTGATTTAATTTCTATTAATAACAACATTGAAAGTTTATCTAAACATTATATTGTTACTCAAGATATAACAATACCTTATGGCAATTGGACGCCAATTGGATACATCAACGGTGTTGTTCATGAATTTACTGGCACCTTTAATGGCTTAATCTCTAGCACATACAATCAAAAAGTTATTGCAAGCATATCAGGATTGAATTTTAAAACAAATAGTATTGTTGATGCAGAAAACTATTTAGGACTATTTGCCTCTTTAGGTAGCAGTGCGGTTTTGGAAAACTTTGATTTGCAAGTAAGTTCTGTAAGTATTGAACAAAAGGACCCAATGTTAACCACTTATTTTGGTGGCGCATGTGCTAAAAATTACGGAATTGTTCAAAACGTACACGTAAACTTTTTAAATAGTGGAAAAGTGTTTGAAACCGATGCAAACATTAGTGATAGTTCGCTTGAAGTATATGTGGGCGGAGTAGTTGGCAAAAATGAAATTGGTAGTGAAATATTTGATTGCTACACTAGTGGATATATAAATGTTGAACTTTTAGCAAGAAACTCAAATTATAATATAGGTGGCCTTGTTGGTCTTAATGAAAGTGTTATCGACGGTAATACTACCTTCTTTAATGTAACAGAGTTTAATGACAGTTATAATTCAGATATTGGCATTTTAGTAAAACAAACATTAAGTACAGATAAAAGCACTATTGGTGTTGGTGGTATTGCTGGTTATAATTCTGGTGAAGTAAAAAATGTATCGTTTACAGGTTCTATAAAAGCAGAAAAAAATGTTGGCGGAATTCTTGGATATAATAATGGAGAAGTAAAGTATTCATATTCATCAGGATGCTTGTTTGGTACTGAAAACATTGGTGGCTTAATAGGTCATAGTGCAGGAAGTGACACCAAACATACAAAATTATTAAATTCATCAGTTAATATGCTTGATGATGGAAATTTAAGCGCTTGTATTGTGGGTACCAAAAAAGTTGGTGGACTTGTTGGTTATGCGCAGTTTACTGAAATAGAAAACGCATATGCAAGAAGTTATAAAAATCCAGAAAAAGATAATTTTGTTGGCGATATTTTTGCAAATAATGATACACAATATCAAACTGATAGTTATGTTGGCGGAATAATTGGAAAAGCAGAAAATTGTAATTTACAAAAAGTTTATTCAAGGCTTGCATTAAACGCACAAAATACTGTTAATGGCGGACTTATTGGATTTGCAGATGCTTTAATACTAAATAATACTTATGAACGAAATAGCCTAATTAATTTAACACAACTGCAAGGTATTGTAATAGGTCAAAATGGCGAACATGAAAGTACTTCCGAGTACTTCTACGGTGTGCAGGTAAATACACCATTATGTGGCACTAGTGCAAAATTTGTTAATATAAATAACAGAAACAAACTTGCAAATCAAACTGATTTTGCAGATTGGATTGCAACTGGTGTGTTAACAGTTAATAGTGGAGATGCAAACTACAGCAAGGCTGATTGGTTATCAACTCATAATTGGTATTTGCCACATGGTGAAACATATCCATACATTATTTTTGGAAATAAAGAAGTTTTAACTATAGAAGCACCAATCAGCATGGAATTGGAGCAAGTTAATGCAGAAAACGTAATGTTTAAAAAACTTGGTGATGGTGTTTATAGGAAAAATGGCGATGATTTGGAACTTGTAAACAATGCTTACATATTATTTAAAAATGGAAATAGCACCTACAGATTTGCAGATTTATTTAAGGTAAATGTTTTGCCTGATGATTCAATTTTAAATGTAAGTAAGTCATACAGAATTGTTTCAAGCAATGAAAATGTAATACAAATTTCTGGGAAAACCAATGCAAATTATAAATTAAAACCTGTTTCAGAAGGTAAATCAACAATAACAGTAATTAGCAGTTTAAATGAAGATGTAAAGGCTGAAATTGTTATTTATGTTGTTAATGTTGTTAAGGATTTCAAAATTTCACCTAATGAAAAGAACTTAATTGTAGGTTCATCTCAGGAACTTAAATGTGAGCTATCACCAAACTTTGTTAACAATAATAATTTCTTAATAGAGTTTGATAAGGGCGAAGGAAACGCATCAAAGCAAATTTATCTTAATGATTCTCAACAAATTGACAAACAAAAATTTATTTTCCATAACAATGAAAAAATCTTTGTTGGTGCAACAAAGGCCGAAGATTACATCTTAACTTACAAGTTATATGTTGAAATTGAACTTGTAGATGTAAACGAGGACAAAATTAAAATAGATTTACCTAATATAACCTCGAGCGGTATTGTACATGGTGGTCAATTAAAATATAATTTCACATATGGAATAAATGACTTTGTTTGTGACACGTCATTGCTAAAAACTGGTTTAAATGATAGTGCAAATGTGGTTTATACTTTAACTGGTGATGATTTAAGATATGTTAAGAACCAAGTTGCAACACTTCCACAAATTCATGCTAATTTATATGATGATGATGCTTTGAGTTATTGGACCGTGCAACTAATTAAAGCAAATGTATATACAAGCGAAA
>DMLH01000081.1 GCA_003453435.1 Clostridiales bacterium
TCTTCAAAATCTTCTTCTGTTTCCGTTGGAAAGCCAACAATAATGTCGGTTGATAGGTTAACATCTGGAATGTAACTTTTTATGATATCAATGGTTTTTAAATATTTTTCTACAGTGTAATTTCTGTTCATAAGTTTTAAAAGCCTATCACTTCCACATTGCACAGGAAGGTGTATCATATGGCTTATATGCTTACTTTCTGCAATAACTTTAACTACTTCTTCACTAAGGTCCTTTGGGTGAGATGTTAAAAATTTTATAACAAAATTTCCTTCAATTTCATCAACTGCTTTAAGAAGTTCTGCAAAATTGTTTTTGCCATTATTAAATGTGTTGCCATATGAGTTTACATTTTGTCCAAGTAGCGTTATTTCTTTATAGCCATCTTTAACAAGTTCCCTGCACTCTTCAACAATTTCCTGCATAGGCCTAGATTTTTCTCTACCTCTTACATATGGCACAATACAATACGTGCAAAAATTGTTGCATCCGTACATAATGTTTACCCAGGCGTTAACGCCGCTTGTTCGGTAACTTTCAACTTCAAGTGGAAGGCAAGGCTCCTCTTTAACAACTTGATATATTCTCTTTTGTTTTTTGTTTAGCACATTTTCAAGATATTCCTTAAATTTATAACTATTGTGCGTGCCAAAAACGATGTTAACAAAAGGAAATTTTTTGTAAATTTCTTCTGCCCTTTTTTCTTGCTGAACCATACAGCCACAAACAGCAATTATCATATCTTTTTTTTCTTTTTTTATTGGTTTAAATTTTCCAATGTTTCCAAGTGCTTTGTGCTCTGCGGCTTCTCTAACACAACAAGTGTTAAAAACCACGATATCGGCTTTTTCATCAATATCGGTACTTTTGTATCCTAAACTTTCAAGCGTGCCAGCAATTTTTTCACTTTCGTGTACGTTCATTTGACAGCCAAAAGTTATAATTTTGTAGTATTTTTGCATTGTTTTATCCCCTAAGTTAAAATTCAATTTTAATATGTAGTAAAATAAGTTTTTTGTGACAAATTTTACTCAAAACTTCATATCAATTATACAATGTTTTTTGATAATTTGCTAGTAAATAGCATAAATAATATAACTTGTTATATTAAAAATTCATATTATGTGCTTTTAAATTTTGCAATATTCATAATGGAAAGAATAAATTTGCAAATTGATAGCAAACTAAATTGTATGAAAAAGTTTGCAAGAATTTCAATTTCAATATTTATAGTTTTAACTTTGGTTGCCTTGATTTTTATAGGTGGAATTTTTGTTTATATAAATACCGCAAAAAGTGATGTACGGTTTGATAAAGCAATGTTGGAAGCACAAAACACTAACATTGACATTTACGATATTGACAACAACAAAATAAATGATATTTCAGGCAAAAAAGCGCTTGTTAGGCTTGATGAATTGCCAAGTTTTGTACCTCAAAGTTTTATATCTATTGAAGATAAGGATTTTTACAAGCATAATGGTTTAAATTACAAAAGAATTGCCAAAGCGTTTATTAATAATTTAAAGAGCAAGTCTTTAAAAGAAGGTGCAAGCACAATTAGTCAACAACTTATAAAAAACACACATTTAACTAACGAAAAAACTATTACAAGAAAGATTAACGAAATGGCGCTTGCTAGAGAACTTGAAAAAAATTTCTCGAAAGATGAAATTATGGAAACATACTTAAATGTGATTTACTTTGGAAATGGTGCATATGGGCTTGAAAATGCTAGTCAAATTTATTTTGGAAAGCCTGCAAAAGAACTTGAAATTGAAGAAAGTGCTATGCTTGCAGGAATTATAAAGTCGCCACGAACATACTCGCCTATTTTAAACCCGGAAAACGCGCTTAAACGTAGAAACTTGGTGTTAAATGAAATGAAAAAAGATGGTGCAATTACTGAAGAACAGTGCAATATTGCAGCAAGTAAACCTATTGAAATAAAAAATGAAATTTCACGCGATATTTCAAAAAATTTTTATGAAGAAGCCACGCTTTTGGAGGCAGAAAAACTGCTTGATATGACTGAAAATCAAATTGCATTGGGTGGATATAAAATTTTTACATATCAAGTAAATATTGACCAAAATGCACTTCATAGCACAATAACAGATTTAGATTATTACGACAAAAATTCACGCGGTAACATTGCTGACGGTGTTGGCATTTGTATTGATAGTAAAACCGGCGGAATTACTGCTTTTGATGCAAAAAGTGTTTATGACGTTGTTAATATGAAGCGAAGCCCTGGAAGCAGTTTAAAACCAATTTTGGTTTATGCCCCGGCCTTAGAATATGGAAAAATTAGCCCAAGCACAATGATACTTGACGAGCAAAAAAGTTTTGGAGGTTATGCTCCACATAATGTTGGCAATAAGTATTATGGCTGGATTGATGCCACAAAAACAGTTGAAAAAAGTTTAAACATACCAGCAATTAAAATAATGCAAACAACAGGAATTGAAAATAGCAAAAAATTTGCTGAAAAAGCCGGCATTGAGTTTGATAAAGAAGATAGAAGTTATGCCATTGCGCTTGGCGGTTTAACGCAAGGAATAACTGTTAAACAACTAGTAAATTCGTATGTTCCATTTGCAAATGATGGTAAATTTATTGAAGCAAAATTCATTAGAAAAATTTGTGATAAAAACGGTAAAGTTATTTATGAAAATGCCGAAAATTCTAGCCAAATTATGAGCCCAGAGACAGCATATTTAATGACGGAAATGCTAGTTTCTGGAGTAAAAAAAGGTACAAGTTCAAGATTAAACCAACTTCCTTTTGAAGTTGCAGGAAAAACAGGCACTGTTGGTATTTCTGGCACAAATTATAATAGTGACGTTTGGTCTGTTGGATATACTCCACAAAAAATTGTTGGTGTTTGGCTTGGCAACAGCACTGGTGAAAAGGAATTTAGGCTTGAAGGCAGAAACAACGGCGGAACTTTCTGCACATCTATTGTTAGAGATGTTTTAAAAAATTG
>DMLH01000058.1 GCA_003453435.1 Clostridiales bacterium
TTCAAATATTTAATGAATAAAGGCTTTGAGTTTGAAGAAGTAAAATCGGCCTTAAAAGCAAATTTTGATGAATTTTAGAAAAAATTTAAATATAAATATTTAAAAAATTGAAAGGAGTGAATAGTGGAAACTGGAGTTGATATTGTAAAGATTAGTAGATTTGAAAAATATGAAAATGATGAAAAGTTTTTAAAAAAGTATTTTTCAAGTGATGAAATAAAATATATTTTGAAAAAGGTAAAAAAAGTTGAAACAATGGCTGGTATTTTTGCTGCTAAAGAGGCTGTTTTAAAGGCTTTTGGTATTGGTATTGGCTATGGCATGCAACTCAAAGAAATTTCTATTAATTACACAAAATCAAATAAGCCATTTATAGAAGTTGATGCAAAAATTCAGCATTATTTGAACAATTTGGGTTGCTCCAGTATTTCAATTAGCATTTCACATGACGGAGATTATGCGGTGGCATTTTGTGTTATAAATTAGAATAATTTATCAAATTTTATACAAGATAAGAAGGACAAAACGTCCTTTTTTTGTTTATATAAAATTTTTTTGGAGATCATTATGAAAGATTTAAAGTCGTTGAAAAATGCCTATAGTCTTGTGAATACACACAAAGATTGCCATTTTTGTCATAGTATAGATAAGGAAGGCTATAAGATACTATATAAAAATTTTTTCGCCGATGATATAAATAAAAAAACTGCACAAACATTAGCGTATGAATCTAATTATTTGTCGGCAGAAAGCGAAAATATTTTTTTACAATGGCTAAATTTGGAGTGATATGATAAAACGCGGAGAAATTTATTTTGCTGATTTAAGTCCTGTTATTGGAAGCGAACAGGGTGGTATTAGGCCGGTTTTGGTTATACAAAACGATATTGGTAACAAATATTCTCCAACCGTAATTGCTGCTGCAATTACAAGCCAATTAAGCAAAACCAAATTACCAACTCACATAGAACTTGAACATACATATGGCTTACCAAAGGATTCAGTTGTGCTACTTGAACAAATAAGAACCTTGGATAAAAGACGTTTAAAAGAAAAAATTTGCGAATTATCTAGTTTAAAGATGACGGAAATTAATCAAGCATTGCTAATTAGCCTTGGATTTTATCAATAGATAAATATTTTAAACTTTTTTAAGAAAGGGTATTGACATGTTGCTCCAAGAGTGGTATATTAATAGTGATTAGGTATGGAGGTTATGTTATGTCCAAGCGAAGTAAGAACAAAGTAAAACATTGGTTGCCACTAGCGATATATTCATTATTTATGATGCTAACTGGTGCCGGTTCTCTTATTGGTATAGGCTTAATAACTGGCGGTTCAGCTCTTGTTTTTGGACTTGGCGGATTGATATTGGCTGGTTTACATGGTTGGTTATTCAGAAGGGCACTTAAAAGACGTAAAACAGCAAGAATGTCTAAAGCTCAAACCAAAGAAACAGCAAAAGAAGTTGAAAAGTCAAAAGACAAGGTAAAGGAACTTCAAGAAGAAAAAGTTGAAAAACTTGCTCCACAACGGGTTCAAACACACCTTAAAAAAGTTGCATTGGATGATTTTATGACACCTTCAGAATCGGTAAATTCATTTGTAATTTATGAGGCTGATGGAAAAACAATTAAGCACATAAACAACCAAGAATTGAGATATAAAATTTCTGCTGATGAGAACTATAAAAGATATTTACAAGAGTACTTACGCAATTATATGAGAGATCATACTTCAGGTGATTGTGTTATTGAAGTTTTTGGACCTGATGCTAAAAAGGACGAAAATGGAAAACTAGTAGGTAAATCTTTCAACTTAAATGGCGAGGATTATAAATCATCTTATGGTGCATTAGTTAGTTACATTGATGGCTTATCAAAGAATTTAAGAGATGCTGAACTTGTAAGAAATGTTTAAATAAACAACAAAATTTAAACTCAGCAATAGTGCTGGGTTTTTTGTTGCATTTAAATTTTATGCATAATTTTATTTATGGTGTAAAAATAGCAATTAATTATAATAATGTGTTTTAAATTGACAAAATATTAAATAATATTATAATAAACAATATGAGTAATTTATTTTGGATTAGTGGTTTTGAAGTTTTTGGCATAACAATAAAGTTTTACGGTATTTTAATTGCCTTGGGTTTTATTATTGGACTTTTGCTTGTTATAAAATATTGTAAACAAAAAGGTTTGCCGGAAAATATGCCTTATGACCTTCTTTTAATTGTTTTTCCTAGCGCAATTATTGGTGCAAGGCTAAATTATATAATTTTTACGCCGGACTTAGATTGGACATTTGCAAAAGTTTTTAGAATTTGGGAAGGCGGGCTGATGATTTATGGCGGAATTGTTTTTAGTGTGATTGCAATTGCAATTTATTGTGCAGTTAAAAAAATAAATTTTTTAAGCGTATTAGATTTAATTGCACCAGCACTAATTTTAGGGCAGGCAATAGGGCGCTGGGGCAATTTCTTTAACCAAGAGGCATATGGCTCATTAATAACAAATTCAGCATTTCAGTGGTTTCCTTTTGGCGTGTATATAGAAAATTCACATTTTACAACAGAAGCGCAAAAACAACTTATTAGTGCCTATGGCTCATTGCCACAAGGTGCTTGGTTTAATGCAACTTTCTTTTACGAGAGTGTTTGGTGCTTTGGCGGGTTTTTATTACTTCATTACTTGTCTAAAAAACAATGCCCAAGGGGTTTAATGGCTGCAACTTATTTATCATATTATGGCTTTGAAAGGTTTTTTGTTGAAATGCTTAGGACTGACTCTTTATATCTTGGCTCAATTAGAGTAAGCGTTTTCATTAGCGGAGTTATTTTCTTCTTGGGTACGGGCTATTTAACATATCTTTTAATAAAGCATTTAAAAAATAAAAAACTAAAAATACAAAAGCAAACTATTGAAGAAACTACAACTAAACCTGATGCCGAAAAAACAAAAAGCATAGAACAAACCGTAGAGAATAAAAAAGATTAAAGTGCAAATTTTGCACTTTTTTTTGTGTTACATTTAAAATTCAAAATATATAATTATTTTCAATTGTCTAAAAGTGCCATAAAAGTTAATAATTATGAAAATGAAAAAAGAAAGAAATTTGTTGATAACTAATATAATTTTTGCCATGATCTATGCAATTTTAACATTAATTTTGCCATGGTTTAGAGATAATTGGTTTTCAATGGTGTTATATTTTGTTAGCATGTTTATGTTTATAAAATCATACTTTTTTAGGAGCGATAGTTCGCTATTTTTTGCTGTTTTATTTTTTCAAATTTCATTTTTATTTATGAACAAAACTAACAAATTTTTTACCTTGTTTCAACTTGGAAGTGTTATAAACACAATGGTTGCACTTGCATTTTTGGTGGATTTTTTGGTTTTTAATAGTAAATTCACATTTTATTCATTTTTGACAAATTTTTCCGTATCTTTGCCTATTTTATTTTATTCATTTAATTGCATTAATTTAATTTTAATGATATTATTTGTATGTGGAGCGTTATTGCTGTCAATTGCAATAATATTTAAAAAAGATGAAAAA
>DMLH01000035.1 GCA_003453435.1 Clostridiales bacterium
TTCCTCTTTCTCTTTCAAGGTCGTTACTATCCATAACTCTATCTAACACTTGTTGATTTTCTCTAAAAACACCACCTTGCTTAAGCATTTCATTAACACAACTTGTTTTACCATGGTCTACGTGCGCAATAATTGCAACATTTCTTAATCTTTCGTTTTTCATATTTCCTCACTAAAAGAAAACACTCGTTTTTGTTCGTGTAATCTTGTATTTCTAAAAAATAGGTTAAGCAACCTATCAAAAATTAAACTTACAAATTATATCACAACAAAAAAATGATATCAATAGTTTTAAATAAAAAACTGACAAAATTATTGCCAGTTTTATAAATCATAAAGTTTTTTCATGTTCTTCGTCGTTTTTAAATATGCTGTGATGTTTAATATAGTAATTAATCTTAGACTCTAATGCTTTTATATCCCTTTTGGATAAAATTTTTTTTCTAAAATATGTCTTTAAACAATCTTTTAGTTTTTTTATAGAACGATTGAAAACACTATAATCTCCAATTTTACTTGAAGCATTACATGTTTGAAATATTTCACCAGTTGTCACTCTTTCAAAATCCACTCCTATTTTTTTTGATTTTGTAAAAATTCCATATTCAATAGGTTTCACAGTCACTCCCATCTTACCTAAAAGTGAATTATCAAGGTTTCTAACATTCTTTATTTGAACTATCGTACAAAGATATAAATCTTTGATATTGTAATAACCAAACATAACTTGCCTCCACACGTGAATTATATCATACTGAATTTATGCTGTCAATACCAAATTAAAGATCACAAATCATCTTTTAAACTTAATTCATTTTTATTATTTTCTCTGTGTGCTTTTGCTTTTACATAAATAATCAAAACAAGCGCAACGCTTAAACTTATTATAAGAGCAAGCATGTACCACATGTATGCTTTAACTTTTATTGTGTAAGTGTGAAAAACACCACCGTTTTCCTGTGCTAAATCAGTAGCAGTATAATCCCATTGATGAACAATATTGCCGTTTGATGCAGTGTAAACTTTGGTTGCATCGCTATAAAGTTTATCATCAGTTGTGCTGTAGCAAAAACTATATGTCATATCACTCAAACTAAACTTATCATCACCAAAATAGTTCATAAAATATTTTGTTATATCATCATTTGCCAAATCATAAAATGCTGATTTATTTTCCGTAATTTTTTTAATATAAAAAGCATGTTCCTCAAATGTTTTGTTGCTGTCATCCTCCGGCGTATCAGGGTAAACATCATGAAAATAATAATACGCTGAAATTGTTAAAAACTTTAATGTTATTGTGTATGTGTAAGTGTTATTGTCAGTTGAAATTTTTCTTTCATACTTAGGCCCGCCAAAATATAGGTCTATGTTAGACAATGTGTAAGTTAAAACAGTACTAAAAGGCACTTTTTCACCGCCATAAGTTTCAACTTCTTCTGTTAATTCATGTGATGATTTAAAGTTGTTTATTGAATTAGTCACAATTGCGTTTGCAACATATTGTAAATTATATTCAAAATCATCTATAGTTTTGCCTGCATTTTCAATATCTTTTTTACTTATAGTAATTACACACGCCTGTGTTACAACACCATTTGAATCAACCTGCAATATATAAGAAACACTGCCACAACCGCAAAAGATTATGACAGAAAATAAGCACAAAAAAACAGCCAAAATTTTTCTTTTCATATTGTTATTATATTATATTTTTTAAAATATTAAAACAAAAATAAACAAAATAAAAAAAATGATTAAAAATGCAAGCGTATAAACTTGCATTAATTTAATTAAATTTCCCTTCTATCCTGCAAAGCTTTAGTAAGCGTGACTTCGTCAGCATACTCAATATCACTGCCCATTGAAATGCCCTGTGCAAGCCTTGTAACTTTTATGCCAAGTGGTTTAAGTAGGCGCGCTATGTACATGCTTGTTGCCTCACCCTCAACATCACTATTAGTTGCCATGATAACCTCTTTAACATCACCACTATTTATTCTTTGCAAAAGTTCCTTAATGTGTATGTCATCTGGTCCTTTGCCCTGAAGCGGACTTATTGCACCATGCAAAACGTGATATGTTCCATTAAAGTCTCTAACTTTTTCCATTGCAACAACATCTTTTGGCTCCTTAACAACACAAATAATTTCATTGCTACGTGTTTTGCAAATTGGGCAAATTTCTTCTTCGCTCCAATTTCCGCAAACACTGCAAAATTTTATGTTTTGTTTTGCCTGCACCAAGTTGTTTGCAAATTCCTTAACCGCCTCTTCATCCATGGAAATAACAGCATAAGCATATCGCTCTGCTGTTTTTTGGCCAACTGTTGGCAATTTTGTGAAGCTGTTTATCAGCCTATCCATACTTTCAATACTGTTTTTCATTATCACACACCTAAATATTCATAAGTAATAAGTCAACATTTAATTCAACAATGTAGATATATTACAAAAAAGCAATACAAGCATAATACTGCAGCAATTTTGGATGTATTTTTGAAATTAGAAATGACAAACTGAGTGGCACTAAGTGACCTTGTGACACTTTAAGATTGGCATTTATAGAGCAAAAAGACGCCAAATATGCGGATATATCTTCCGGCGGTTCGTTAGAGAGCCGGAATATCAATCCACCATCATTGGTACTGCAATGCTTGAGCCCATTGTTTCTGGTGCATTTTTAATTGCATCTGCCTTTTGNNCGGTTCGTCAGAGAGGCGAAATTATAACATTGGCATGTTTGGCATATTATCTTGCTTTGCTTTGGTAATTTTTTCAACACAACTGTTAACAGCACTTTTAACCATATCGGAAAGCATTTCAGGGTCCTCTGGGTCAATGACTTCTGGCTTAATGTTTATTGAAACAAGTTCATACTTTCCGTTCATTGA
>DMLH01000100.1 GCA_003453435.1 Clostridiales bacterium
TTTTTCAATTCTTTCAATAAGTTCTTCTCCGGATATTGCAGATTGCGTATTTTCAGGATCTACAATTGCAGCAAGTATGCTATTTAACTTGATATTATTAGGCGTTATCATTGTTGAGCCTTTTAATATTTGAGCATTTATGTAATTGTTTAATGTTGATTTAAACTGGCTTTGGCCGTTAGATTCTTCGTCGCTTGAACTGCTTATCATTTTACTACTGAAACAGTTATCAATTGTTGAATTTGAATCTAAAATTCTTCCAATAAACAAGCCTGTTGTATAACTTAAATAAGTTTCATCCAAATTAACAATCCATTTGTTTGATGCAAATGTGTTTGTAATTAGTAAATCTGCTTTACCTTTACCTGTTAAATCAGCATCATCAGTATCGCAAGAAGCAATATATGCACCTCGCACATTTATGTCTTGAAGCTCAGTATTATCCTTACCATAATTTGTAGCAAAATATGTATTAAATCTACTTGAATTGCTTTCACTAGCACTATAGCCAAGCAAATAGTATTTATTTGTTATAAGGCCAATTACACCACCAACAATATATCTATTTATCACACTGCCTGTTGCATAACAGCAATTTACTTCACCGCCAACATCCAAGCCAATTAAACCACCTGCTGCTTTTGTTGTGTAATTTGTGCTTCTAACATCAATTTTTGAATAACTATTTAAAATCTTTCCACCATTGTTAAACCCAACAAGTCCGCCAATAAATTTTGAATTTGAAATTTTTTCATCAAAGAATGTTAAATTTCTATAGTTTTTGGTTGTTTGATACAAGTTGTCCTTGTTGGCATCAATTGCTTGTTGCGCTTCATTTTCCACAAAGCATCTATCAAGTGTGCCTCTATTTTCTCCAACAAGACCACCAGCAAAGTAGTATCCCCTTACATATTGATCCATTACTACCTTTGTGCTTGCAAGTGTTAATTTTGCGCCATTTCCAACAATGCCTGCAACTGAACCAACATAATAGCCAATAACATCACTATTGCCACTGATGTTTACCAAATTTACATTTGAATCACCTAAAATTGCACCAGCGAAGCCACCAGCATAAGAATACTTTATATCATCATCATTTTCGCCGTCAGTTGTTAAAATTGTTAGATCCTTATCATCCAAGTAGTTATACATTTCATCTTCATATAACTTACGTCCCGCATTTACATTTGCGGTTATATTAACCTTTTTAATTGTTGAATTGTTTATAATTCCCGCAAATGCACCAACCATTGTTTTACCTTGAACAACTACATCAGTTGCGTCGATATCAACATTTATAACTGTTGAACTTTCAATATATCCAGCAAACGCGCCAACACAATTAATGTTGTTTGCAAGTGCCTTTTTCACAACCAAATTTAAGTCCTTAATGGTAGCACCATTAACTTCTTTAAATAAACCAAATGACTGATTATTGTTAGAGGCTTCAGCAGCAAGATATAAATTGCTAATTGTCATATTGGAACCAAACATTGTTCCTCTAAAAGTTAACTCACTTGTGTTTGGCGCGGTTAAGTTGCTTGCTTTTATATCTTTAACTATAACAAAGCAATGGTCAAGCGTGCTGTCATTTCCGCCATGAATATAATCTTGCCATGTTTTTAAATTATGAATAATTCTTGGGTTAATTTTATTACTAAATTCGCTTTTTTGCCCAAATACTGGATTGTCATATAGTGGATCGACTTTTTCTCCTTCACTTGTAGGCTCTTTATTTAAGAATTCCCATGAGTAATAAGCGTTATCACCCGACGAAGATACACCACAATATTTTTCACAAGAATAGATGTTTAAATCGGCTTCAATAAGTTTTGGCAAACTAAGTCCTTCGCTTATTTCCGTCCAGTACCAGTTTCCGTCATAGCTTTCATTTGTTGCAAACACAAATTTTGCAAAATGATATTTCTTAATTGTATGATTTAAACCATTTGACCAATTAATTTGTTTAGCATGCTCAATATTTTCATATGTGTTGTTTTCCTCACCAATATAATAACAATCATCAATTGTGCCAGAGTTTTGGAACTCACCCGTTGCACTCCTGCCTGTAAATGGAGAGTGTGCGCTACTATTTGCTTCTATTTTTGATGATGAATAACATGATTCTATTATGCCAGTATTGTTAAACACGAATCCACTAGAACGTAAAGAACTTTTAACTTCAACATTTGAATAACAATTTTTAATTGTTCCAGTATTACTATTTACAAAACCACCAACAGATGAATTGGCTTTTATTGTTGCATAAGTTTGTGCATCATCATTACTTAATGCAATGCCATTTTGTTTTTGACTTACGTACGAGCCAAATATTTCACCGGAATTTCTAGCAACAAAGCCCGCCGTTACAGCGTTTGCGCTTGTTGTTAAAGTGTTTTCAATTTTGCCTTCGTATGTATAAACAACACGTTCATCACCATCTATATTTTCTTTCACTTTTAGGCTTTCCAACACGACTTTACTATTAGAAATCTTTTTACTATTATTTGCTACTAAACCTGCAATAGTTCCACAATTTGTTATTAACGGAATTTCACTTTGCGAGTAAGATATGTATCCACCATTGTTTGCAGCAATACCACCAATTTGAACTGAACCTGTAATATCATTTGTAAATGTTAAAATTTCGTTTCCTACATATTTGTCATTATCGTATTCACAATAATCAACATATTCATAATTTCCATTTACGAAAATTTTTCTTCCGTCTT
>DMLH01000066.1 GCA_003453435.1 Clostridiales bacterium
GTCAATAAGTGCAAGTTTTTTAGCATTAATTCTGTCATTTTTTGTTAGGTCAATTTTAAGGTTGAAAAAAGTTTCAGGTTTTGCATTTTTGACAACCTGTTTTAAGTCATTAAACTCATTAATTTCCTTTAAAATTACCATATATTTCATATTATATCACTTATATGATACAATTTCAATAGTAAATGTAAAAATTTAAATATAAAAAAATTCATCAACAAGTGATGAACTTTTTGTTTTAATTTAACTTACGCTTTTTTTGCTGTTTCAACAAGTTTTGCAAAAGCTGATGGGTCTTCAATTGCAAGGTTTGAAAGAACTTTTCTGTTAAGTTCTACATTTGCAACCTTTAAGCCATGCATAAATTTGCTATAACTGATATCGTTTTGACGGCATGCTGCATTGATACGAGCAATCCAGAGGCTTCTCATATCTCTCTTTTTAAGTCTTCTGCCAATATAAGCATGATGACGACTTCTTAAAACAGATTCTTTTGCAACTCTGTAAAGAGTACTACGTGAGCCACGGAAACCCTTTGCAGCTTTCATAACTTTTCTACGCTTTTTTAATGCGTTAACGCTTCTTTTAATTCTCATAACTCACCCTCCTTATTCCTGAATCATTGCTCTTACTGTTGCAGTTTCTTTTTTGCTTGATAACTCAACACTTTGTCTAGCAATTCTCTTTCTTTTTGTTGTTTTCTTTGTCAAAATATGACGACGATTTTGTTTAGCGTGTTTAACATGACCGCTATTTGTTACAAGAAATCTTTTTCTTGCAGCTCTTTTTGATTTTTGTTTTGGCATAATTTTTCTCCTTTAAGATTATTTTTTTGGTGCTATTACCATATTGATATATCTACCCTCTTTAAAAGGTGCAACCTCAATTGTACTCCATTCACTCATTTTTTCTGCAAAATTTTTAAGTGTTTCAATGCCCTTATCTGCATAGGCATTTTCACGACCAGAAAGCCTCATATTTGCTTTTACTTTGTTGCCTTTAAGCAAAAACTCTTTTGCTTGTTTTGCTCTGTATTCAACATCATGTTCGCTAATGTTGAGACCAAAACGAATTGTTTTTGTTTCAACAATTTTTTGTTTGCTTTTGGCTTCTTTTTCCTTCTTTTGCATTTCATAGCGATATTTGCCATAGTTCATAACTTTGCAAACTGGTGGCGTTGCATTTGGAGATATTAAAGCAAGGTCAAGTGACTTTTGCTCTGCAATTTGTTTAGCTTCCATAACACTAACAATACCAAGTTGCTCTCCGTTTTCACCCACAAGGCGCACTTCTCCGCTAAAGCGGATTTGTTCATTAATCAATAAATCTTTGATAATCGTACCTCCGTGTCCACAAAAAAAGTGGACTTATTTCTTAAAAGAACCATCCACTAAAAACTATCTAATAATAGAATATTTTAATATTTGACCTAATCTGGCGCAATTGCCGACTGGTGAGAAGTGGATACTTCTTCTTGAAAACATAGTGATATTATCACGTTTTTATTTAAATGTCAACATTTTTTTATAAATTTTATTATTAGGCGTCAAAACCTTTTGTGCTTGTGTGCTCTTGCATAAGTTTCATATTTTTGTCCGAATTCTTAACACAAGTATTCTCAATATCCATAAGAATATTTAAATTGTTATATGCTTCATTCATATATGTTGTTTCGTAATCTATAATTAAATTTTTCAAATTGTCATCACAATGCAAATATTCTTCTCTTAAGTTTGGAAGTATTTCACTTTTAAAGCATCTACAAAATAGTCTACCATTTTTTTCTACACTAAATGTATATTTTGAAATTATTTCATTTACAAAATCAACGTGGTCAGTTGCAGTTGTTATTGCATTGCCTTTTTCATTGATCAATAACTTGTTATTGAAACTTGCATACTTGCAAAAAATTGCAACAAATTTTTTAAGATCTATATCTTCAAAATCTGTCTCCAAATTTTTTCTGTAATAATGTTGCAAAAAATAATATGCAAATGCTTTTGAATTTAATACGATCACTTTTTTTGCCATGTTTATATTATACACTAAGTAGCACTTAAAGTCAATATCAAATTTTACAAAAAATTAAAAAATATAACGCAATATTAAACTTATTCAATTAATCTTAATCTTGAGCCAAATAAGTCTGAAAGATTTTGAATAAATGCTATATCGAAGTTTTTATAATGCTCCACTTCTAAAACTTTTGGATAATGCTTAATTAAACTAAAAAGCAAATTGTCGTAATCGTACATTGAATAATAAATTTTTTGACTTTTTATTGCTTCAAATTTGTTGTTATTTAAACTATACACATCCACATTGTTGCCATTTATTAGTAATTTTATATGATGTGTCTTACTAACAATTCCTTCCATTAAAAACTGCATAAGCTCTTTTTTTACTGCATCATCCAATAAAAACAATGAATTTTGATTTATTAAATTGGCAACATCTTTCCATTTATTAAGCAAAAAATTTAGTTTAAATTCAACAAAAGATTTTAAATATAACCTTTCAATTAAACTTAAATTCTTTATAATTTCATTTTTATCTTCATAATGCTCAAAACTAGACAATATATCAATTAAAATTATGTTATCATGACTATTTATATCAAAGTTATTTATGGAATTAATTATTGTTTTAGGCTTATAATACAACAAAATTATTTCTGCTATTTTTTCTTTTATATATAAAATACTATCGTTGTATGACTGCTTGTTTAATGCAATCATAAGCGTGTAATCATTATCAGTTGCACCAATTGAAATGCAATTATTTTGATTGTGAAATTTTTGTTTTAAATCGGTTTTTAAATCATCAAAATACAAAAGTAATTCTCTTGGAAAAAACAGCGAAAATTCCCACATTTTAGCGTCCATATATATATTTTATGCATATAAAAAATGTTTACTCTAATTTTTTTGCTTTCGACAAAACTAGACATTTTTGTTTTTAACAATTGCTTCCCTAGTTTAAAAATATAAACCTTTTCTAAATATATATTAGGTTTAATTAAATATACTGAACTTTATTAATTTTTTGATGTTTTGCACAAAAAAACCAGCATTTAAACTTTTAGTTTAAGCCGGTTTTTAATTAATTATTGTTTTTGAAATTTTCCATTTTTTTTGTGGACGCTTAGATCAGCATCTTTTTTCTTTGCTAAATCCCTTGCAACTTTTAATGCCTCTTCCTTTGTTGCACAACGTTTGCTTGCACGTTCACCGCCATCAATTTTAACAATCCAATTTCTTTGTTCTTTATCATACACAACTCTGTAAGTTTCTGCTTCTTTTTTAACAACTTGTTTCATAACTACCTTTTTCTTTTGCAAACTCCTCTTTTCTTTTTCTTTCTTTTCTTGATCTTTTGCTTTTTGTGCTTCAGCCTTTTCCTTTTCTAGTTTTTGCTTTTCAATTTTTTCTTGTTTTGCCTTAGCCTCTGCCTCTTTTTTAGCTTTTTGCTCCTCTAAGGCTTTTTCTTTTTCAAGTCTTTTCTTTTCTTCTTCTGCCATAAATTCATCGTATTTAGGATTTTTGACTTTTTTGGCCTTTACCACCATTAAAGTTTGATTTTCTTGTTCGTCAACTTTTTCGCTTTCAACCTTTTTGGTTTTAGCCTTAGCATTGCGGTCAACTTTTTCGCCCGTTCTTAAATTTTGCTTTATTATAGGCTTTTGATAACCGATGCTTTCCTGTTTTTCCTTTTTCTTGTTTAAATCTGATTTCTTTAATGCTATCCCTTTTCTGCTTTTAAGTCTATCTTCCTTTTTGCGTTGAACAACTAGCACTAAAATTATTGTTATAACAAGAACAAAAACTATTAAAGCAAATATACAAAATAACAAATGTGATTCAATCCACTCCATAAACTTCTCCTTATAAAAGCATTGATATTATAACACTTAAAATGTCAAATTTCAACAAAATTTTATCTTTTCACAATATTTTTTATTGTTTTAAATTTAGTTATCATATAAACATAAGTAATTAAAATAGCTTTAAATTATGAACGAATAAAAATATCATAATTAAAGTATGCTAAATACCTATAATTATGATACTAATTGGCTTTATTTATATTCAATTATATTTACAACATTACTTATTTTTCCACAAGGGTTGCCACGAATCAAGTTAACAAAAATATGGATTTTATTCACTTCGTTAATAAAAAATGAGCAATTTCTCGCTCATTTGGTGCCGAAAGCCGGACTTGATGTCCCGACTTTCTTGGGTGGAGATTTCATTCGTTTCACTCATAAAAATAAAAAAGTAAGTATCTCTACTTACTTTGGTGCCGAAAGCCGGACTTGAACCGGCACGATATTGCTACCGAGGGATTTTAAGTCCCTT
>DMLH01000018.1 GCA_003453435.1 Clostridiales bacterium
CAAGAATAACAAGATGCAAATATAATTGTTTGTTGTGTTCTTTTCCAAATTTAATAAAAATTAAAATTCACATGTGTTATTACGGCACTTCTAAACAAACTTATATTTGTCTTGATAACGTAAACTTTTCGCATCCACATTTAAGGCATTTTGACTTAATTTTGTTTCCATCAATATATACTTTTTGGCCACAGTTAAAACAACAATAAATTCCTTTGCTACACAAATCTCCAACTTTAAAAAATTTAATATTTTTCATAAAAACATAAAGAGCATGTTCTGCCCATTTGTTATAATAATTTACCATAAAATGTTTTTTATAACTTTGAATTATTTGTTTTTTTATGACCAAAATAGTATAATGTAAGTATGAGAAATTTTGAATACAGCCCAAGAACTAACAGTGACTTAGACCAAAGAAAATCTAGCGTGCTATTAAGTCAAGTGACAACGCTGATACTTGCTTTGTGTTTGATTTTTTGTGCAACGGCATTTATAACCAACAGAACTTACTACACTGCAGAAGTTGAAGGTTCCAGCATGTACCCAACCATAAACAGTACACAAAAATTAAGTGGAGTTGACGATGTTGCTTATTACACTATTAAAAAAAATCCTAATAAGGGCGATGTTATAATTGTGGATTACAGTTCAACCGGCTCAGACATTGATGCAATAAAAAGGCTTATTGCGACCGGCGGAGATACTATTTGTTATTACAACAATCACATTTTGCTAAACGGTAAAGTGTTAGAAGAAAAATATCTTGAAGATGACTATAACCTTTTGAAAAACAATCCTGATTTGCTTTATGAAAGTGGCTTTACTTCGGCAGAAAATTGGTTAAATGAAGGTTTTATAAAAAGCAAAAAGAATTTTGAAAATTGGTGCGAAATATTATTAAATGACAGCATGAGTAAACAAGAAAAAGACATTGAATTGCCAAATACAAAATTTTTTAAAAATTTTTCTACTAATTACTCCGATTGCGTGAGTTATAGCGAGGAATTGGAAACATACGTACTTAAAGTACCTGATGGCTTTGTTTACTTTTTAGGAGATAACCGCGCTAAAAGTTCCGATTGCAGTATATTTGGCCCGCTTGAGAATAAATATGTACTTGCAAAAGTTGAGTTTACCGCAAAAGGCACATCAACAATTTACTATGTGTTTTGGCAAGAAATAAAGCACTTGTTTGTTTAATTAATTTTGAAATTCAATATATTTTAGACATTAAAAACCGCGATATTAATCGCGTTTTTTATTACAAAATTTTTATCAGTTTTAAGCCTCAATCAATCAATTTGTTGTTTGTAAATTTTACTGTATTCTTTGGTTTTTAATAAGTCTGCAGGTTTTACATAACATTAATTTCACAATTTCATACAAATAAAATTATTTATGCAATTAAAGTAGTAAATCCATAAGCATCATAACGCAAAAACCCAGCCCTAAACCAAATGTAGCCACATTTTTGTTGCCAGACAAACTTTCTGGTAGCAGTTCAATGCAAGAAACAGCAATCATAGTTCCCGCAGCGAATGTTAAACAAAATGGAAGCAATGATGCAATGATATCTGTAAAAAAATACCCCATTACTGCAAAAAATGGCTCCACAATACCAGAAAGCATTGCAAAAATAAAACTTTTAGATTTTGAAAATCCGGCGTTGTATAAGGGCAAAGAGACGCTCGTGCCCTCGGGAAAATTTTGGAGACCAATGCCCACTGCAAGCAAAATTGCTCCAATAATAGCCTCATGAGTTCCTGCCATGCGTGCACCAGCAAAAGCAACACCAATACAAAGACCCTCAGGTATGTTATGAAGTGATATGGCAAATGTACTCATTATAGGCTTTCTTTTTTTTGTGCTTTCATCATCAAGTTTTTTTTGTTTTTTATTTAGCCACTTTTCAATTGCAATTTCCATAATTATTATAAAAATAATGCCAGCAAAAATGCCAAGGGTGGCTATTATTCCCGGGTTTTGTCCATAAGTTGTGCTTTGCTCGATAGCCTCCAAAATAAGCGAAAAAAAACTTGATGCAATCATAATGCCTGCGGAAAAACTAAGTATTAGTTGCATAAGAGTTTTATTGATATTTTTAAAGAAAAAAACAACTGCACCTCCTAAAGAGGTGATAAAAAAAGCCAAAAACGATGTTATTACGGTAAGCCATAAGGGCGATAAATTAGCCATACAACATAATATAAAACAGTATAAAAAAATGTTAATATGTACATATATCAATTTATCCATAATAAAAATATTAAATGGACTATATTGAGCATGATTATATTAAATAATAGTAAAAAATAAATAATACTTGATATATTTACAATATTTTGATATGATTAAAGCATTATGAAATGGAAATGGAATGTTAAAGAAAACAGTATTTTAAGATTAATTATTATTTTGGTGGCTTTATTTTTTGATTTTGGTTTTAGATTTATACCAGCACCAGCAGGCATGAGCCAAGACGCATTTGGCGTGATAGGAATTTTTATTGGAAGTTTAATGCTATGGCTAACAATTTCAATAGATTGGCCTAGCATACTTTGTATTTTGGCACTGGCACTACTGCCTGGTTTTGGTTTTACTAACGCACTAACAAGCAGTTTTGGAAGTGAAACTTTTGTGTTTTTGATGTTTACGTTTGTTTGCACTTATGCATTGTCTAAAACGAATATAATTAAAAGAATTACAGTTTGGTTTATGAACACAAAACTTGCAAAGAAAAGTGGTTGGATGTTTATTTCAATGTTTTTACTATCTGTGCTTATTATTGGTATGTTTATATCACCAACAGTTTTGTTTGTGGTTTTAATACCAATACTTGAACAAATATTTGAAATAGCAAAAATTGAAAAAGGTGAAAAAATTGGCAAACTACTTTACATTGGCATGGCATTTTCTGTTTCAATATCATCAGGTATGACACCAATTGCACATGTTTTCCCAGTACTTGCCTTAAAAACTGCCGGGCTTACAATAAACTATATATCATATATGGCTTTTGCAATACCAGTTGGACTTATTGTATTTGCGCTTATGCTTTTAATGTTTAGATTGTTTTTAAAACCAAATGTTTCAAAACTGAATAACCTAAATACAGAAAGCCTAACGCAAAATTTACCAAAAATGGATTTACGTGAAAAACTAATACTTGCCATTTTTGGCTTGGTACTCTTTTTATGGATTACACCATCACTTTGTTTGAATAACTTCGTATTTACAATTATTATAATGTCAATTGCACTTGCATTTTTAATTACATTTGGTGTTAAACTTATAATTAATGGCATTAAGCAAAAAACAAAACTTAAACTTTGCTTTGGAATTATATATTCAAATATTGCAGTTGGTGCCATAATTTCATCACTTATTTTGTACTTTACCGAAACCTTTAATTTATTTGAAACATTGAATAACACAAGCATTTCGTTCTTAATTTTATTATCAGTTTGCACATTATTAGTTTGCATTTATAAACTTACAAAAAGAATAAATTTAAGAGAAAATTTCTTAATTTATGCAATTTTAGTGCCTATTTTAACAATTTTAAGTGCATTT
>DMLH01000078.1 GCA_003453435.1 Clostridiales bacterium
TGCTTTCTTCTGTTTGTTGCTCTTCCTCTTTTAATTCAAGTGGATTGTTAATATCAATAATTCCAGCAACACCACCAGCATAACTGCAGTTTGCTATATAATTTGATAAATCAAATTCAGTTAAAGGTGTACTGCTTTGTTCAATTTCATCATAATTTATGTATGAATATTTATTTACTTCATCCAAAGATTTATCTGGATAGGTATTATTTGCATAATTTAAGAATGTACTTGAAACATTAGCATTGACTGAAATGTCGTGAAGTGTTGAATGACCAATAACTGCGCCAGCCAAACCTCCAACAGCATTTCTACCAGAAACATTTACACCAGAAGCATTAATTGTTAATGATTTTATACTTGAGTTTACAACAACACCTGCCAAAATTCCTGTAAACGCACTGGTTGAACTTGAAATTTCCTTAACACCAAGTGTTAAATTTCTAATGACAGTTTTATTTTCTTTTTCTGGATCAAAATTAATGCCAATGCGTTCATCATTTTCAACCACGCTTGCAGTTCCTATTTGATAGAATAATCCATAAGAATTGCTTACATTGCTATATGCTGATTGATTTTGAGAATTTGTTGCGCCGGTTAATTTGATGTTTGATATTTTCATACCGTTTCCGTCAAAGTCTCGGCCAGCATAAATTGTGTTTTTAATGTTATTAAACACTTCAGTACCAGCGTAATCAGCAAAGTCGATATCATTTATCATTCTAATATCTCTTTTCATTACACCGTCTTTTGAATAGATTGTAAACGTATTAACAAATTGTAATTCATTTGCAATTGTGTATGGAACTTTTGAACTACCAGCACGTGGGAATTTTAATGTAAACACTTCAACATCTTTACCTGTTTCATCCTTGGTTGTAGTTTTAACATCCTCTATAGGTTTTCTTTCAAATTCTTTATCTATTAGTAATTTGTAATTTTGAATGTTTGAATTAATTAACAAAACAGAAGGATTGTATTCATTAGGCATTGCATTAGTCCATATTCCTAAACCGTCCGATTCACCAAAATCAAATCCAACAAAATTATTTATATCCATTACAACAGAGCCTTTTCCTTCTTCTGTTTCATCTGCACCAGCAGCAATTCCAGAAGCAGGCTCAGCATTAATAACTTCATCCTTATACTTACGATCTGCAGGAATTATATAATAGCAATAGTTAACCTCACAAACTTCACTATTATTTAACACCTCACCCTTTTCATTGGTTCCAACAAATGGTGAGTTTGCAAAATTGTCACCAATTGCGCCATCATAAATACTATAATTGTATGATGTACTAATTTTTCCAGCATTTGAATTATCGTAAACAAAACCTGCAGTTCTTGCCTGAGTTTCCATTGGTATGTAAGAATATGAATCCTTTATTGAACCTGAATTTGAATAAACAAATCCGCCAATGTTTGCCTGAGAATAAAGTCTTGCAAAATACTTGTTTTCACTATCATAACTTGCTTTGTCAATTTCTTTTATTCTGTCATCATTTTTGCAAACTGGCTTTAAAGTGTCTTCAACTAAGGTATCATCTTTTCCTGTTAATCTTTGACCAGCAACACTGCTATTAATAATTCTGCCACTATTTGATGTAACAAAACCACCAACTTTTGCATTTAAACTTGCATGTGCAGTGTTGTTTATACCGACAAACTCTGCTTGACAATTAGAAATTAAGTCAGAATTTCTATTAACAAATGTTGCCATACTGCCCGGATTACTTGTTTCCATGTATATGTTAAAGTTTTCATGTTTATCATTCCAATTTGGTCCCATTACAGTTGAATATGTGATTTTTCCCGAATTTTGAGATACAAATCCAGCAATATTTACTTCTGATTCACCATTTTTAAGTTGAATATTTAAATTGCCTAGATAGTTTACAATACAATTTGATATAACACCATTATTTACACCAGCAAGTCCGCCAAAACTTATTGTGCTTACATTAACTGATTCATCGCCAACAACATTGTTTGTATTATTTATTGATAAATTAATTGCATATTGCCTGCCAAGTGGTGTTACTTCATTTACAGGTAAGTAATTTACAAACAAATTAACCAAAATTGTACCTTGGTTTATTGTTGTAAATAATCCAACATTTGTTTCATTGTTTGGGATATTAATATTGCCATAAATATCTATTACATGAGTGTTTCCATCAAAACTTTTAACACCTAATGCAAATGGTGTGTAAGGCGCGGTTGTATAAGTTCCAGGTTCCCAACCACTTGGTAAATTTCCAGCAAGGGTTTCAGGAACACCAAAATGTAAGTCGTTCATTAAAATGTAGTCTATATCTGCATTTTCCTGCATTTTATAGAACTCTTCAATTGTATAAACAGGAATTGGGTCATCAATATTTGTCACTGTTTTAAGGTCCATTTTAACAATTCTTTTTAAATCCTCGTTATATTGGATTGCTTCATCACAGTTCAAATTAATTCCGCCAAAAGTTGTTGCATATGCTGTAAAGTCATAGAAATATGGTACTTCAACCTTAAATGTGCCATCACCAGTTTGTTTTTTTGCATATACGTTAAGT
>DMLH01000039.1 GCA_003453435.1 Clostridiales bacterium
ATTAAAATTGTAAATCTTCTATATCACAAAAAACACTTTTGCCTTTTTTGTGAATTTCTATTGCATTTTTCCAAAAAAGAATATCTTCAACTGAATATGGAGTAAAAAAGTTACCGTCAGTTCCAACATCCAAACCAAACTTTTTTTGTTTTTGCGCTCCGTGAATATGCCCAAACAAATTAAACATATCTTTTTTACAATCCAGTGGTTTGTGAGTTAAAAATATTTTTTCATCATTAAGTTCTATAATTATGTTCTTTTCAATAACATCATAAAATCCCAATGATTTTAAGTATTGTTTAAACGTTTCAAAATCTCCAGAAAAATCATTTTCAATTTCTTTTTCTTCATAATTACCCAAAATCAAAATCACATTTCCATTAAGTTTTGCTATGTTTGTTTTGTCACCAAAATCACCAAGATGATACACAACATCGTCTTTGCCAACTTTTTTGTTCCAATTTTTAATTATCGTTTTATCCATTTCAGCAGTGTTTTGAAAAGGTCTGCGTGATAATTCAAGTGTTCTTTGTGCTCCAAAATGTGTGTCTGAAGTAAAAAATATACTCATAATTTTCTCCTAAATTATTCATTTTCAATTCTTTTGATTACATCTGCCAAATATTCGCCTTTATGCATAACAATTTTTCTTTCCGCGGTTGTGTCATCGTAGCAACCCTTAACAAAATTGTCATAATTTGCAGCTATTTTTTGCACGAATTCTTCAGGATTTCCACGTGTTCTCATTCTTTCAATATATTCATCTTTGCAATCATAATCTGGGAATATTACCCAATATGGAATTTTGTGATTAATGCATTGCACTTTGCCTTCATGTGCAACAAATATATAATCATAATCATTGCGTTTTTCCATAATGGCTTTTGCATAATTTTCTGGCCATTCTGGATTTAATTGTTTGTCAATGCCTTTTCTTTCTTCTGCTGTCATATTTTCTTGTTCGGCTGTAAACATCCAGTGATAGTCACTGCTTTCCAAATCCAAAAATCTTCCATCATTTTCTTTGCTATCGCAAAGCGTGCTTTTCCCAATGCATGGGAATCCATAAACTACTATTCCTTTTTTCATTCACTTCCTCCTTAAATTATAATAAATTTTCAAACTCATTTTGGCTTTTTTCTTTTTTATTTTTACTGTTTTCTATCTTTTCTTCTTTTCTTTTCTTCTTCTTTTCATTATAATCACGTTCGTTTATTTCTTTTTGATAAAATTTTTCTTTTTTTTCAGAAAACTTACATAAATTTTCTATTTTTATATAGCCTGTTTTTTCAGCATCCTTCATTACTTTTTGAACCGCAGGGCTACTTACATAATTAAATACTGATCCAATTCTATTTAAAATCTTATCACCAATTAGCCTACCATGACCTTTATAAAGCATTTTGCTAGGATTATAAGATTGAAAAATTAAATATTTATTATATACATTATACCCATCAATCCAAACATCTATATAACCTTCGTGGTGACTGTAATATTCACATTTTTTAATTTTTACAGGATATAATTCCAATAATGTCTGTAGATAGCTAAAATTATAATCTAATTTCCTTATACCATCTTTGTTTATGCAATAAACATTTTTTTTAATTTTAAAGTAAAATGCACTTACTATTTTGGCAATACTATCGTTTGATAGACCATTTGATATATTATTGGATGTATCATACGTTTTAAGACTCTCCAATTTGTTAAATTTAAAATCCCATGGGCCCATACATGTTATATAAATATCATTAATTTTGAGATATTTATCTGCTACCTTTTTATTTATAATTTTTAAATTATTTTTTTCCATAATAAACTCCTTTTCATATTGAAATTATATAAAATATTAACATAATTGTAAATAATAAATTTCTAAATACTTATTAAGTTTTACTTAACGCTGATTATTTCATTCAATTTAAAATCATTGTTATAAATTAAAAATACATTTGCTTTTGGTAAATCTACATTTTCAATTTCTATTATTTTAACCTTAGATAAATCCAAATATTCCTTTGGGGCAATGCCTATCCCAAGGCCTCTTTCAGTGAGATTAACAACCATTTCATCAACACTGCACTTGTATTTTATTGCGTTTGCTATTTTTTTTGAAAGATTGATTTCTGTTCTTGTGCCAAAAGATTTTGATATTAATGGATAATTTGAAAGTTGTTGTTTTGTTAGTTTGTTTGAAACATCAAGATTTTTGCTCGCAAAAAATACATAGTTCAGTTCACTAATTTTTGTGTAATTAAATTCTTTTGGCAACTTTTCATCAAATTGCTTGTAAACAAGCAAGTCTAAAATTCCATCTGAAAGTGCTTTAAACCTATCTTTGTTATCAATGCCTGTTTTAAAGTTATACTCAATATTTTTATCAAATTTGAGTTTGTCTAGCAAGAAAAATTTTGCGAGAGTGTAGTCACTGTAAATATTCACAACTTGCTTTTCAGTTTTTGTTTTTATTTCATTGATATTTCTTTCAGCACTTTCAAAACTCTTTATACCTTTCAAAACATATTGATATAATTTTTGACCTTGTTCAGTTAACTTCATACCTTTTTTTGTTCTTTCAAAAAGCACAACATCAAGTTGCTTTTCCAAACTTTTTATGTTTTGACTTATTGCAGATTGTGTAATAAACAATTCATCACTTGCTCTTGTTAAAGTTCCAAACCTTGCAACAGCATAAAAACTTTTGTATAATTCATAATTAATATTCATCTTAAGTTCTCCTTAATATAATTATAACAAATAAATACGTTATTTTCAATATTTTTTGAAAAGTTTGTTTATGCAACAAAAAAGCACGAGTTTAATTTCGTGCTTTGAGTTTTACATTTCAAAGTTGTCTTTTGCTGTGCTTTCTTTGTTTTCTTTCATCTCCAAAATGTTTTTGTAATAAAACACTTGGAGTAGTAAGTTGCCGGTTGCACCAACAGTGTTGTTTTCCAAAAATTCTGGTATATCTTCAAGTGCAATAATCTCTCTTGTTATGTCTTCCGTTTCTTCCAAGTGTTGTTCACCGATATCTTCAATTTCTGCAAAGTAGCAAGATATATTTTCGTCAGTAAGTCCAGCAGTGGTGTGTCCTGATTTCATAACTTGTTTTACACTTTTTACTTTCGCACCAACTTCTTCAAAAATTTCTCTTTTAACATCACTTTCCTTATCATTTTGATGTTCAACAAGACCTGCACATAAATCATAAGTATATGCGTTTAATGGACTTCTAAATTCATAATTTAGCACTACATATGTTTTTCCGTTTTTCTTAAAATAGGGCAAAACTTTTATTGCGTCAACGTACTCTGTATTTTTGCAACCAAGTTGGTCCAAACTTCTTCTGGAAGCAAAATAATATATTCTTGTTTTTCCATTTTCCATCAAAAATGTTGATTGATACATATTCAAAAATTTCAAATCTGTTAATTGTTTTACTTCAATAAGTTTACTTTTCATAAAATCTCCACATAAGTATTTTATCACATCATATCAATTTTTTCAATGCTCATTTAGTGTTTTCTACAACAAAATAGAGTGTTTGGGCTGACAATTTTTGCTATTTGTTTATTTTTTCTGCAAACTGCTTAAAATTTTTTTTAAAAATAATTGAAATTTATATACTGCAAAAATTTTGTTTCTACAATAAAAAAACTAGGAGTAATACCTTTTTTTTATGTGTTGCAACTGATTTAAGGTAATATTTTTAATGTCTGATATTATTTTTACAATAATATTTACACGTAAAAGTATTGCATCGTTTTCTTATTTATGATATTATCCTTATAAAAAGGTATTAGTTATGAAACGTATTTTAAGAATAGGTTTTGGACTTTTTATACATTCAATTATTCCAATACTTTGTTGGATAATTTTGTCATTGATAGAAGGTGAAAAGGGTATATCTAATACATTTTCAATAATTTATCCAATACAATTTGTTTTGACAATTTTAGTGCTAATGTTTGGTAGTGGTGCAAATATAAGAAAAGAAAAAGATAAAGTAGACAATTCCACATATAATGGCATATTTTGGGGCACTATTTTTTCTATTATCATATATTCTTTGCTTGTAATTTTTGTTGATAATTACATTACATTTTTTGGGCAAGATGTGGAGTTTTATCGTATTTATGTCATTTATGGAATTGCTCTGATGTTTTTGCAAACATTATTTTCATTATTTATTGAAAAACTATATTTTGAGGATAAAGAAAAAACAGCGAATATTCATTTACTCGCATTTAATTTAATTAATTTTGTTTTTTTAACAATTTCTGCATTGATTTTTTCAAATAGAATTATTCCTCTTATACTAACATTATCTGCTTTGCTAATTTACGTTATTGCATTATATTTTTGGCAAATGAAAAAATTTAAAATTACATTTGATTTTTTAAAAAGTTTCAGATACGAATCAGCATCTATAATTTCAGGTATTTTTATGTTTGTAATTTATTTTTTCGGATTTAAAAATGCATTTATTGCCAACCCTGAATACATTGTGGCGCTAAACTTATCTGGGCTTTGCACAGATTCACAGTGGGATTGTCTTGGTGCAATAAAAACAGCTACAAAAGTTGATATTGCAAAAAACAGATTTGAATATTCAAAAGCCTCTAAACAAGCAATGTTATTTACTTTAATTATGATTTTAACCAGCATTTTAATGATTATAGTATTATATTTTGTGTATGATGTAAATATTGGAATTTTACTAATCTATGCTTTATTTCAATACGTTAATATGTTGTTGTTTGACTACTACATAATACTATTAATTTATACACAAATTCAGTATTCACCAATTCTTAGCACAACAGTTAATTTGATTGCAAAAGCCATTAGGGTTATTTTATCAATTATCATTTTATCGCCATTTTGCACAAGTATTGCGCAACTTTCAGAGGGAGTAGGATGTTTTATTGTTTTTATCATTATAAGGTTTTGTGTTTATAAGGTAAAAGAGGGAAAACTTTATATAAAAAATAGAGACAACATTTAAAAAAGCCGGTAGTTTTAAACTATCGGCTTTTAAGTTGGTAGTTCCAACGAGAATCGAACTCGTGTTTCCGGCGTGAGAGGCCAGCGTCCTAGGCCGCTAGACGATGGAACCACACAGCACATTATATCAAAGAAAATTTATTTTTGCAATATTTTTTAAACATTTAATTTTT
>DMLH01000044.1 GCA_003453435.1 Clostridiales bacterium
ATTTGCCTGTTTATATTGCTTTCACTTATCGTATCAAAATCTACAAGTGTAATTTCACCAATGCCCGACCTTGCAAGCATTTCAACAACATATCCACCAACTCCACCAACACCAAAAACAATTACTTTTTTTGACGCTAGTTTATTGAAATTTTCTTCACCTATAAGTGCAATTGTTCTTTCGTTAAAACTCATATTATCTCCATTTGTATAGTTTGTGTTTAGTTTTTGATTTGTTTAAGAATTTGCATTATCACTTATTACAAAATATATTTTTTAAGGTCTTTACTCTTAATTAGTTTGCTCATTGCTTTTTCAACAAATGCTTTGTCAACTACGACTTCTTTTTCAATATCACCAGAAGCCTCGTAGTTGATGTCTTCAAGCACTTTTTCAAGAATTGTGTTTAAACGCCTTGCACCAATATTTTCGCTTGTTAAATTTTGTTCCTCTGCAAGTTCTGCAATTTCTTCTAAAGCATCATTAGTAAACTTTAAGTCAACTTTATCAACTTTAAGCAGGCTTTGATACTGCTTTATTGTTGCATTTTTAGGCTCGGTTAAAATTCTAACAAAATCTGCCTTTGTTAAGTTGTCTAGTTCCACTCTTATAGGAAAACGTCCTTGTAGTTCTGGTATTAAATCATCAACTTTTGAAACGTGAAAGGCACCTGCCGCCATAAACAAAATGTAATCGGTTTTAACAACGCCATATTTTGTTGTGACTGATGTTCCTTCAACAAAAGGAAGTAAATCTCTTTGCACGCCTTCTCTTGAAACATCTGGACCTTTGCTGTTTTCTTTGCTTGCAATTTTATCAATTTCGTCAATAAAAATTATGCCTTCTTGTTCAACTCTTTCAATTGCCTCAGCATTAACACCATCAAGGTCTAAAAGCTTTTCACTTTCTTCGTCTGCAATTATCTGCTTTGCTTCTTTAATTGTTACTTTTCTGCGTTTTTTACGGCCTGGAAACATACCATCAAAAATGCTACCTAAACTAATTTCTGCATTACCTGTTGAAAGCATTTCAATGTTTTTTGGCTGTTCTTTAACGTCAATTTCAATGTACTCAGCATCGTAATTACCTTGTTGAAGTTCTGCCATAATGCGCTGCCTATCTAAATTTTCATCAACACCTTCAATTTTTTTGTTGGGATATATAATGTTAAATAATTTTTCATTAACAATTCTTTCAACTTTTGATTTAACTGCTTTAAGTTTTTCATCTTTAACCATTCTAACCGCAACATCAATAAGGTCACGAATCATACTTTCACAGTCTCTGCCAACATAGCCAACCTCAGTAAATTTTGTTGCTTCAATTTTAACAAATGGTGCGTTAACAAGTTTAGCAAGACGTCTCGCAATTTCTGTTTTACCAACACCCGTTGGGCCCTTTAAGATGATATTTTTTGGCATTATGTCTTCTCTTTCTTGCGCAGAAAGTTTACTTCTTCTATATCTATTTCTAAGTGCAACGGCAACAGCTTTTTTTGCCTCTTCTTGACCAATTATATATTTATCAAGTTCTGCAACAATTTCTTTTGGTGTTAAATTCATATTAAACCTCCTCAACAGTTATGTGATGATTTGTAAATATACAAATATTTCCTGCTATATTTAATGCTTTTTCGGCAATTTCTCTTGCAGAAAGCTTTGTGTTTTCCATAAGTGCAATTCCTGCAGAAAGTGCATAATTCCCACCACTTCCAATTGCACAAACTCCGCCATCTGGCTCGATAACTTCACCATTTCCTGAAATCATAAACAAGTTATCCTTGTCCGCAACAATCATAAGTGCTTCTAGTTTTCTCATTATTTCATCGTTTCTAAACTGAAGCGCAAGTTCGACTGCACTTCTCATTAAATTACCACTAAACTTATTAAGCATATCTTCAAATCTGTTGCAAAGCGAAAATGCATCTGCAACACCGCCAGCAAAACCAATAACAACTTTGTCGTCATAAATTCTTCTTACTTTAACAGCATTATTTTTCATAACAACATTTTGTCCCATTGTTACTTGTCCATCGCCAGCAATAGCAGTTTTACCATCTCTTTTAACTGCAACTATTGTTGTTCCTCTAAATTGTTCCATTTTTGTCTCCTTTAACATAATTTTTTATTTCTTCAAGAGCAATTTTAGCCCTTTCAAGTTTTTCCTCGCCATTGTTTACTATTATCCCCCAATTAGAGTTCATTGGTTGAAATCTATTTTCATTTGCCGATGAAATATAATTAGGAAGTGAACCAATTGCAGTTTTGCCAGAAAACTCTACAAAAGGCTCTTTATTTAGCATATTTGCCATATTTATAGCAGAATATAGCCCACTTGAAATGCTTTCAACATATCCTTCAACACCACTAAGTTGGCCAGCAATAAAAACATTTGGATATTTTTTAAGTTGATAAAACTTATTTAAGTGTTTTGGTGCATTAATATATGAATTTCTGTGCATTTCTCCATATCTAATAAATTCTGCATTTTTTAGGGCTGGTATTAGCGAAAATATACGTTTCTGCTCTACATATAACATATTTGTTTGGCAACCAACAAGATTGTATAAATCGTTTAAATTGCTTTCTTTTCTTAGTTGTAAACAAGCATAAGGCATTTTGCCAGTTTTGGGGTCGATTAAACCCTTTGGTTTAAGTATTCCAAACAAAAGCGTTTTGAATCCTCTTTTTGCACTAACTTCAATTGGCATGCAACTTTCAAAAACTTTTTTGTTTTCAAAATCTTTTAAGTCAACCACTTTGGCTTTAATAAGTTCGTCATAAAATGCAGAATATTCTTCTTTATTCATTGGGCAATTGATGTAATCACCATCGCCTTCACCTTTATCGTATCTATTTGCAATAAAGTAACAATTTTCGTCTAAACTGCGTTTGCTAACTATTGGGGCAATCGCATCAAAGAAATAGCAGTCATCGTCGCCCAAAACTTCTTTTAAATTTTTAAACAACACTTCTTCGGTTAATGGGCCTGTTGCAATTATTGTAGGTTCATTAAAATCTATGCTTTCCACACATTCGTTAAAAATTTTAATATTTGGCATTGATTTTAAAGTTTCTGTAATTTCTTTTGCAAATAACTCCCTATCAACACTAAGCGCAGAGCCACTTGGCACGCTGACTTTGTCTGCAACTTTGATAACAAGACTGTCAAGTTCTCTTAGTTCTTGCTTTAAAAGACCGCATGAATTATTAAGTTCATTGCTTTTTAGCGAGTTACTACAAACGAGTTCGGCAAAATTAGGGTTTGTGTGTGCCGGGCTGAATTTATATGGCTTTTGTTCGTATATTTCAACCAAAAAACCGCGTTTTGCAAGTTGATAACTTGCCTCTGCACCAGCAAGACCACAACCAATAACTTTTACTTTTTTAGTCATAATTTTCACCGCTAACTGCATTGCTTGCACTTTTAGTTTCTGTATTTTGTACCTGTTTTTTTATTATCTGCTTGTAATCACAACTCTCGTTGCTACAATGCTTAATTATATTATTTTTTGTCTCGTGTTGAACTAAATGACAGTCACATTGTGGGCATTTTTCATCAAGTGGTAAATCCCAACTTATGAATTTACAGTCTGTGTAGTCCTCACAAGCATAATATAATTTTCCTTTTTTGCTTATCTTTTCCAAAACATTTTTACCACACTTTGGACATTTTGAAACCACTTTACTTTTTTCTTGCAATTTTTTTATATTTTTACACTTTGGATAATTTGGACAAGCCAAAAACTTTCCAAATTTTCCATTTTTTATAACCATCATTGCGCCACATTTGTCACAAACAACGTCACTTACAACAGGTGCTTCTTTTTCTACAAATGATGAACTATCTCCATTTGCAACCTTAAGTTGTGGCAAAAACATATCATAAAAACTGCTTATAATGTTGTGCCAATCCTCTTTTTTTGTTGCGATTTGGTCAAGTTTATCTTCCATTACTGCAGTAAAATCTACGTTAATAATAGGTGAAAAATATTTTTGCAACAGATCTGTGACATCAAACCCTAGTTGAGTTGGTTTTAAGGACTTTCCTTCCTTTTCAACATATTTTCTTGTGCTTAAAATTGTAATTGTTGGTGTATATGTTGCAGGTCTTCCAATTCCATTTTCTTCCATGGCTTTTATTAATGTTGATTCTGTGTATCTTGGAAGTGGCTTTGTAAATTTTTGTTCGGGTAAAAGTTCTAATAAGTTTAATCTATCACCAACGGTCAATTCGGGCAATTTTGCCTCTGTTTGTTCTTCTTCATCTTGTTTTTTGTAATCCTGATAAATTGCAGTATAACCCGGGAATTTTGGTGTTTTTCCGGTGACTTTAAACTGACAATCGTTGCATTCAATTTCTGCAACAACTGAGTTATATGTGGCTTCTGCCATTTGGCTTGCAAAGAACCTTTCATAAATTAATTTGTAAAGTTTATAATTTGAAGGTGACAAATATTGTTTTACACTTTCTGGGCTAATTTCAAAATGAGCAGGCCTTATGGCTTCGTGGGCGTCTTGCACATTTTCGCCCTTACTTTTGTAAACATTTGGTTTTGCTGGATAATAGTCGCTACCAAATTTTTCAATAATATATTTTTTTGCGTTAATTCTTGCTTCATCGCTAACTCTAACGGAGTCGGTTCTAATATATGTTACAAGCGCTATTTTTCCATCTTTTCCAAGTTCAACACCTTCATAAAGTTCCTGTGCACAAGCAGTTACTTGTTTAAGTGACATGCCAAGTTTATTTATGGCATCTTGTTGCATTGAACTTGTTGTGAAAGGTGCAGGTGCATGGCTTTTTGATACTGTTTTTTTAACAGATTTTACAAGCCAATCGCCATCTTTTAAGTGGTTTAGCACTCTATCCATCATACCTTTGTTATTAAGTTTAATTTTTTTGTTTGTTATTGTGTTTAAATTTGCTTTAAACTTTGGTTTTAAATTTTCTTTTTGTAATTTTGCGCCAAGAGACCAATATTCTTCTGGCACAAAGTTTAAAATTTCCCTTTCTCTATCAACAACAAGTTTAAGCGCAACGCTTTGAACTCTGCCAGCGCTTAATCTATTAGCGATTTTTTTACACAAAATTGGAGATATTTTATATCCCACAAGCCTATCAAGAACTCTTCTTGCTTGCTGAGCATCAAACATGTCTTTATCTAAGCATCTTGGTTTGGCAATTTCCGATAAAATGACCTCTTTTGTGATACTGTTAAACTCAACTCTATTTTTTTTAGACATATCTAAGCCTAAAATTGTTGCAACGTGCCATCCAATTGCCTCACCTTCTCTATCAGGGTCGGTTGCAATGTATATTTCATCCGCCTTTTTTGCTTTTTCTTTAAGCCTATTAATTGTGTTAAGTTTATCTTCCCTATTTTCATATTTAGGTTCAAAACCGTTTTTTATGTCAACGCCAAGGCTTTTTTCAGGTAAATCCCTAATATGTCCACCTGTGGCAAAAACTTCCCAATCTTTACCTAAATACTTTTTTATTGTATCAACTTTTCCAGCACTTTCAATAATTAGTAATTTCATAATCCTCCAACAAAAGTAGATGAGTTTTACTGTTGTTTTATAAAACTCAAAAAACACAAATGTATATCTATTTTAATTATTAAATATATTTTTGTAAAATGATTTTAACTTAATTTTGAATTTTTATGTCAATTTTTGCAATAATAGTTTCCGCTTAATTTTTTTACAAAACCATTTAATTCCATAGTTGTTAATAAAGTTAATAGCCTTTTAGTTTCTATTTTTGTTTTGATTTGTATTTCATCAAAGTGCATTTCACCATCTAAAACATTAAAAATTGCTTGTTCTTCAAATGATAACTGAAAATTGCTTATTTGTGGTTTATAAGAATTTATAAGGTGTAAATCTTCAATAATATCATCCGGTGAAAGTGCAATTGCACCTTGGCAAGATTTTAATATTGCATTTGTGCCAGAACTTGCAAAACTAGTAATTTCGCCCGGAACTGCATATAAATCAATGCCATAATCAAGACAATAATTTTTTGTATGCATTGTTCCACTTTTTTGTGATGCTTCTGTTATAAGAACAGCACGAGATAAACCTGCAATAATTCTATTTCTAACAGGATAATGATAATGTGCTGGCCCAACCTCTGGTCTATATTCGGTAATGACAAGCCCATTTTGCTCAATTTGCTTTTCAAGTTCGAAATTTCGTGGTGGATAAATGTGTTCAAAGCCACTGCCCATAACAGCAATGGTTTTGCCTTTTACACTTAATGCACTACTGTGGGCAATACTGTCAACTCCATCCGCAAGACCACTAACGATTGTTGCACCAGAACTTGCAAGGGCTTTTGCAAATTTTTCTGTCACTTGTCTGCCATAAATTGTTGGTTTTCGTGTTCCAACAATGCCTACACAGGCAGTTTTTAGTAACGAAATATCACCTTTATAATACAATAACAATGGTCTATCGGGATAGTTGAAAAATTGTTGTGGATATTTATCGTTTAAATATGTTAAAACCCTAATTCCTTTACTTTCAAGATTCACAATTTCATTATTCAAAAATTGCTCGTCCAACATATAACACATTTTGTCGAATTGTTCTGCTGTGACAATATCTTTCAACTTATCATAACTTTTTTTAAACTTATCAAATACCTCACTTGGATCATCAAAAATTGAAAGAATTTCTTCTTTCTTTTTTAATGTTAAAAATTCAAATAAATCAAGCCAAATTATTGTTCTGTCGCTTTTTGTATACATTTTATTTTCCTTTTATTATTTTTGCATAATACTTAATTTCATCAGTAATTCCGTACTATCTTTTGCATAGTACTGTTTGGTTTGTTGGTAAATGTCAGTTTTGTTTTTATAACAAATAAATATTGCATAGTACTGGCATTACATCCAATATTTTCTGTCCAAACTTCTATAATTTATTGCCTCAACCAAGTGTTCAAGCTTTATATTTTCAGAGCCATCTAAATCAGCAATTGTGCGGGCGACTTTTAAAATTCTATCATGTGCCCTTGCAGTTAAATTCAACCTATTAAAAGCATTTTCTAAAACCTGTTCTGCTTCAGGTGAAAGTTTGCAATATTTTTTTACAAGAGCGGCATTCATTGCACTGTTGTTATGTATTTTTGTTCCTTTAAATCTCTCATTTTGTGCATTTCTTGCAAGCGAAACTCTCTTTTTAATTTCCGCTGAGGTCTCTTCTAGTTCTTCACTTTTAAGTTCTGAGTAATTTATTGCATCAACTTCAATTTGAAGGTCAATTCTGTCCATTAATGGCCCGCTAAGTCTATTTAAATAATTATGAATTTGCACTGGTGTACATTTGCACTCGTGCAATTTACTGCCATAATAGCCACATGGGCAAGGGTTCATACTTGCAACAAGAGTGAAATTTGCTGGATATTCCACAGTTTGAGCAATTCTGCTAACTGCAATAACTCCATCTTCCAAAGGTTGCCTTAATGTTTCTATAATATTTCTTGGATATTCAGGAGTTTCATCCAAAAATAAAACACCATTGTGTGCTAAACTTACTTCACCAGGCTTACTTTTTGTGCCACCACCTACCATTGTGACTGTTGTGGTTGTGTGATGAGGAGCCCTAAAAGGCCTTGTAAGTACTATGCCCTGCTTGCTGTCAAGCGTTCCTGCAACACTATGAATTTTCGTTACTTCAAGCGCCTCTTCAAAAGTCATGTCGGGAAGTATGCTTGGAAAACTTTTTGCAAGCATTGTTTTTCCACTACCAGGTGGCCCAATCATAATTACATTATGACCGCCAGCGGCCGCAATTTCAAGTGCTCTTTTTGCAGTTTTTTGACCTTTAATGTAGCAAAAATCATTCAAAACTGACGCTGACTTAACTTTATCCTCATAACTTGATGTTTCAGTCGGTTTAATTTCTATCAAGCCACTGAAAAAATCTGTTGCTTCTTTTAATGAACTAACAGTTATAATTTCAATACCAGAAATAAAACTTGCTTCCATTTGATTTTGACGCGGTATAAGTACTTTTTTAAATCCATTTTCTCTTGCGCTAATTAGCATTGGCAAAATTCCATTTACTTTTCTAACATCGCCATTTAAAGAAAGTTCGCCTAAAATTACGTAATCATCGGTTGAATTAACTGGAATTTGACTTGTTGCAGAAAGCAGGCCAAGTGCAATAGGTAAATCATATATAGATCCTTCTTTCCTTGTGTCTGCTGGTGCCAAATTAACAGTAATTTTATATAGCGGATATTCAAAACCACTATTCTTTATTGCTGCCCTAATTCTGTCCTTACCCTCCTTAATGCTTGCGTCCGGAAGACCAACAACATCGTAGCCTGGCAAACCATTATTTAAATCTATTTCAACATCAATTGGGTATCCACTAATTCCAACCAATCCAAAACTTTTTAATTTGCTTAACATAATACCTCAAAGAAATTTTAACATATTTTTGTAAATTTGAAAAATAAAAATCAGCATTTTAAAATGTAATATGATTTTTATAAGTATTGTAAAGGTGAAATATAGTTAGGATCCTTCCTAATAAGTGCAGAAAGCAAGGTCGGGATGACAATTTATTTAACAAAGCAAGGTAGGATGACATTAGGTAACTAAACAAGGTTAGATGTGAAATTAACATAAAAAAACAAACCGCTTTGGTTTGTTTAATAATTATTCATTTCCTTCTGTTTCTGGAACTTCTTGTTCTGCTGAAATAACTTCGCCAGTAGGTAAAATCATATCTTTGCCAGTTTTGTTTTCTGGAATTCTTGCAGATTTACCCTTTCTGTCACGGAGATAGTAAAGTTTTGCTCTTCTAACTTTTCCGTGTCTTAAAACTTCAACTCTGTCAATTCTTGGGCTGTGAAGTGGGAATGTTCTCTCAACACCAACGCCGTAGGAAATTCTTCTTACTGTGAAAGATTCTCTTATGCTACCATTACGTTTAGCAATAACAATACCTTCGTAAGCTTGAAGTCTTTCTTTTCCGCCTTCAACAACTTTTACATAAACTTTTACGGTATCGCCAACACTAAATGCTGGAACATTTTTTTTGAGGTTTTCTCTTTCAATTTCTTGAATTACGTTCATGCTTTCCTCCTAAAAAATTTTGTATATAAGTGTTCTTGCACCGCTATGTATTGGACCACTCATAATTTACAAGTGACATTTTATCACAAAAAAATTATAATATCAAGTGTTTTTTTTAATTTTGATTATTTATTTTTTTTAACATAACTAGAGTGCATAATTTTTACTATTTTTTAAAAAATGCGTATTGACACAATGTTTATTATGTTATATAATAAAATCAGTTTAGGAGTTAATGTGGAAAGTCAGGACTTGAAATACTTAAAAAAACATTATGGCGAAAACTTTGCAAGGCTTTGCAGAGAACTTTTTCCTACACTACTTGAAACCCCTGGACTTTTACAAGGAATAATTACCAAGCAGTTTGACACAGTGCCAACACTTTATGAAGATATTTTGCCAATTAAAAATCAATTTAAAGATTGGATATATAGTTTTGTGCGTGAAGAAGAAAAAGAGAAGGAAATTATTCAAAAATCACCTGAAGAACTTATGGATGAGGCCGGATACATTTTATACCCTGAGTGCAAAACGAAAGAAGATATTCAAAAATTTAAAAAGTATTATGCACCAGGTGAAGAACTTTGCACATTTAGAGGTGAAAGATTAAATTATTGCCGCGTTTGGTTTGCGGTTAAAAAGAATGTAAATGATATTAAGAGGGAAAACTTCCCAAATCCAAATAGGCAGGATGAATATGGCACAAGTGTAATCTCAATTCAGTTTACAAAAGGCAAAAATTCTACCCTGTCAATAAAAAACAGATATAACCATATTGTAGATTATCCTGATTCCACTTTCCATAACAATCTTGAAAATATAAAACATGGATTAACAAATTCATTCTGTGAAAAGTATGAGATTAATTTTAGTAGCAATGCCATTAACAATGAATTTTTGCCAGATGTGCTTGAAGGATATGTTGCAGGTCGCGATGGAAAGTTTTACAAGTCTAACATAGAACTTAATGGAAAAAACTACTGCGCGAATAATTATGTTATTAAATTTGGTCAAGTCATACACTATGATCCATCAAAATTCATATTGATTGATAACTATTTGTTAAATTTAGAAAAGAAACAAATACATGTGCTTGAAGGATTTAAAGATTCATTTGTTGATGGACTACGAGATATTAAAAACATAAATATTACATACGATGAAAATAAAAATAAAGTTATTAGTATAATTCCTAATAATGGTGAAGAAATTAAAATTACTGTTAACAACTTGAACCAAATAATTGGCTATAAAAACAATAATCTTATAGTTATCAATGATTATTTTATGGATTTCAATAAAAAATTAGAAAAAATTGAAATTCCAAACGTTGAAAGAATTTCTAATAGATTTTTAGTTAATAATAAAATGCTTGAAAATATCAATCTCCCCAACGTTAAAAAAATTGGTGATAATTTTATTACATATAATAAAAAAATTTCAGAAATTAATTTACCAAATCTTGAGATTACAGGTGAATATTTCTTGTTTAACAACGAAGAACTCGATCATATTGAATTACCAAAAGTTAAAGAAATAGGAAGTAATTTTTTTACTTGTAATAAAAAATTAAACAACGTAGATTTGCCTCAGGTTGAAATTATAGGAAATAGATTTTTATATAATAATACTACATTGACAAAAATATCACTACCTAACGTTAAAAAAATTGGGGATGACTTTTTGGCAAATAATCAAGTAATAAAACAATTATCTTTACCTAAAATTAAAAAAAATGGATATTATTTTTTTGAAAAACATGAAAATAGATGGGAAATATACGATGAAACAAAAAAAATCATAGAAAAAAATACAAAAGAAAATCAGGAAGTTTTATAATTCCTGATTTTTTAATTGAATCAAATAATAAAAATCAAACTTGCTTTAAAATAAATTTCTAAAATGCATTTTCAATGTGTGTTACAGTATCGCCCAAAATTTCAACGCAATCGAACCTAACTTTTGAATTTGTTAACCTTTTAGCAACCAAATATTGCATTGCAACTTTTCTTATTTTGTTTTGCTTATAAAATGTTATTGCTTCCCTTGGCATGCCAAAACGTTTTGTTTGTCTATCTTTGACCTCTACAAAAACAATGATATCTTTTATTTTTGCTATGATATCAATTTCGCCAATTTTTGTTGTATAATTTTGTGCAAGGATTTGATATCCTTTTTCAATTAAATGCTCCTTAGCAATTGCCTCACCCTGCACACCTAAAACATGGTTAAATTGTTTCATATTTTTCCTCTATTTTTGACTTTTGTTAAAACTTATTTAAAAAAATTTTTTATAAACGTTTTTCTATGAATTTCGCAAGGGCCATATTTTTTTAATAGTTCTATGTGTTCCTTTGTGCCGTATCCTTTATGCTTTGCAAAATTATATACAGAATATTTAGCATCTAGTTTTTGCATTAGTCTATCTCTGTGTACTTTGGCAAGAATTGATGCTGCAGCAATAGAATAACTTGTTGCATCACCTTTTATTATTGCAATTTGTGGCGTTGAATTGTTGATATTTTTAACGGCATCAATAAGTGCTAAATTTGGTTTAACTTTTAAGTTTTCAATGCATTTTTTCATTCCTAATTTTGTGGCTTCTAAAATGTTAATTTCATCAATTGTTTTTTCGTCAACCTCTTCAATACAGAAAGCGATTGCAGTTTCCTTTATCTTTTCGAAAAGTTGTTCTCTAATTTTTTCACTTAGTTTTTTGCTGTCATCAATACCATAAATTATTTTGTCATCATCAAGTGGCATAATACAACTTGCAACAACAACTGGTCCGCAAAGTGGACCTCTGCCCGCTTCATCGATTC
>DMLH01000028.1 GCA_003453435.1 Clostridiales bacterium
ATTGAACTTACTGAGGAGTTGCCAAAAAGTGAATATTCACTTGAAATGTATGTTGCACCAAAAGGCAGTACACTTTGGGATGTTTCAAAACATATGCTTGTCACAGAAAATATTCTTATGACACAAAATCCAGACTTAGTTTTCCCATTAGAAGAAACCAAAACGATTGTGCATTTTAGAGAAACAGTTTAAATATAATTTTTAAAATTTTCAAAAAACAACAAAAAATTATAAAAAAAGCATCAATTTGGTGCTTTTTTTTGATGTTTTTAGAAAGTTTTTTTTTAATTCTGTCAAAAATCTAAACATGAAAAAAATGCTAATAGTGTTAATTGTTTTGATTTTAAGTTTAATTGCGGTGGGCTTAAGTTTTAATTTAGAAGTTAAAACTCAAACCGCAAATGCAGATTATTTAAGAATACATATTAGGGCAAATTCCAATAGCAATATAGACCAAGAAATTAAGTATAAAATTAAAGATGAATATGTAAATTATTTAACTCCTAAAATTGCTTTTTGTAAAAGTAAGGATGAAGTTATTAATGTAATTAGCGGTGAAAATGAAAATCTTAAAAATTTGGCAAACAATCTGCTTAAAGATGCCGGTTTTAATTACACAGCAAATTTAGTTGTGCGAAGTGAAATGTTTCCAACAAGAACATATGAGGGCTTTACATTGGAAAGCGGAATTTATGATGCGCTGATTGTGGAACTAGGTGAGGCAAAGGGTAATAATTGGTGGTGTGTAATTTATCCGCCATTGTGTTTTACAAACTATAGTGGCAATAATTATTCAAGTGTTGTTTATAAAAGTAAAATTTGGGAAATAATTAAAAAGTTTTTTAGTTAGGAGATTATATGTCTACAAAAAAAGAAAATTTTAAAAATCAAAGCACATCGCCAAATTATTCCATGAACACACTTGCAGATTTTGAAAGTAGAAACAAAAATTTAAAACCGCACAACAAGCTTGCAAGCAAGTCTTCAATAGGCTTTGAGGTTGGTGACAGCATGCAACCAGACAAGGTAAATTTTGATATTAGTAAAAAGACAAACCAGCAAACAAGTAAAAAAAACAATAAGGTTGCTCAAAATGGCAAGCCAAACGCAACAACTGATATTAAATTAAACGATATCAAAAGTGAAAAAGCAAAAATGAAAGAAATTTCCGGCGAGAAAGAAATTAAATTCGAAGGGGCTAAATCACATGCAAAAGGAATTGTGGCAGTAATTTTAATTTTTGTTTTAAGTGTTTTTACGCTAGGCAGTATTGTTGTGGCAGGAAATTTATCACAAGGAACTGCAATTTCCGCAAACGTCACTAACACAAGAATTGTACAAGCCAAACTTTCAAATTTGGGCTACTACAATAAGGAAATTGACGGTGTTTTTGACCAAGCTACAATTGATGCAATAAAAAGTTATCAATCCGACAAAAATTTGGCCGTGACTGGTAATTTGGACAGCGCAACAACTGCGGCTTTGGGCGTGACTGATAATGCTCAAGCAAACAGTGATTTGTACTTGCTTGCAAAACTAATTTATAGCGAGGCAAGGGGTGAAATTTATCAAGGTCAGGTTGCAGTGGGCGCGGTGGTTTTAAATAGAGTTGCAGATGCAGGCTTTCCAAACACTTTGCAAGGCGTAATATATCAACCATGGGCGTTTACAGCACTTCATGACGGCCAGTTTTCCTTAGAACCAAACAGCACAGCATATTCTGCAGCGCAAGATGCCATGAATGGTTGGGACCCAACGTATGGTTGCCTTTACTACTATAATCCAAGAACAGCAACTAGCAGTTGGATATTTTCAAGAACAATTGCTGTGACAATTGGAAATCACGTTTTTTGTTATTAAACAGTATAAATAACAGAATATAATTTTCGCTTAATATTTTAACAAGGAGAAAATATGAAAAAATCTAGAAAGTATGTTGCATTAATAGTTGCACTGCTTGTGTTTTGCGGAGTTCTTGCTGCGGGCTGGATTGGTAGTAATAATCAAGCATCTGCTTATGCCGGCAGACTTGAAAGCACTTATCAAAAGTCTTTTAGTGAGTTGATAACAAACATTAATAGCATAGAAATAACAATGAGTAAAGCACTGGTTAGTGTTGATACTGAAAAGCAACAACAACTTTATCAAAACATAAACCAACTTTGCACTTTGTGTGGCACCAACTTAAGCAATTTGCCGGTTAATCACCAAAGCATTGTTGAAACAACAAAGTTTATAAACCAACTAGGTGGTTTTAGTTATTATCTATCTCAAAAATTAAAAAATAAAACTCCACTAAGCGAGGCTGATATAAATTCGGTTAACGAACTTTACAATTGGTGTGTTTATGTGCAAGGCGTTATAAACGACTACGCAAACACGCAGGATGGCAGTTTTAATATTTTGGAAAATGCTAATTTTGATGACACTTCAACTAATTTTGAAAAAATGTTTACAAACACATCTGCAACCGGTGTTGAATTTCCAACACTTATATACGATGGTCCGTTTAGTGACAGCATAAAAAATAAAGCGATTAAAGGTCTTGAAGATTTTGAAATTTCAGTTGATGACGCTAAAAAAATTTTGCAAAACGCTTTTAAGGATTATCAAATTAAAAATTTAACTTATACCGGAATGACAGAGGGCACTTTCACATCATACAATTTATCTTTTGAAACCGCACATAGAAATTATTTTGCCAACGTCACCAAAAAAGGAGGGCTTATTTTAAA
>DMLH01000023.1:0-731 GCA_003453435.1 Clostridiales bacterium
ATAAGTTCCCATGGCTTACCAATATCCATCCACTCTTTTTCAGTTTTATGGCCTTTTACAAATTTGCCATCTTCTATTTGCATGAATAATGAATCGGTAATTTCATATTCTCCTCTTGGGGAAATTTCTGTCTTATCTATTTTTTCAAAAATGTCCTTATTGAATATGTAGATTCCAGTGTTGATTAAATTGCTTGGAGCCTCTTCCTTTTTAGGCTTTTCCACAATGTTTGTGATCTTTTCTCCATCCAATTCAACTACACCGAAAGCACTTGGGTCTTCCACTTCAGTTAAAACCATTAATGTGTCTGGTTTAGACTCTTCATAGTCTTCAATGATTTCACTAAGTATTTCCTCATCGAGAATGATGTCTCCATTAAGTGTGATTAAGCTGTCTTCTATAAAGTCTTTTGCATAGCCTATAGCATTTGCAGTTCCTTCTAGTTCAGTTTGAGTAGCATAACTGATGTTGACTCCAAAATCAGAGCCGTCCTTAAAGTAATCTTTTACAATTTCTTCCTTATATCCTACAATAAGAAGAATGTCCTTTACACCGCATTCGCGTAATGCTTCAATATTATATTGTATAATAGGTTTTCCAGCGACAGGAAGCATAGTTTTCGGTTTTGTAAGTGTTAATGGTCTCATACGAGTTCCTTCGCCTGCGCTTAAAATTAATGCTTTCACCTAATTCCTCCCTTGTATCATTTATATCTATTAATATTTTGCAAT
>DMLH01000023.1:825-2551 GCA_003453435.1 Clostridiales bacterium
GTCTTAATATTCCAGTCAATTGTTTTATGTTAATAAAACAATTTTCTGCCTTAAAATTAAGTTCTTATTATTTATTTTATTTACCAAATATTAAAAGTTTTACCAAATATTCTCAACTTTGCTCATTTTTAAAAGTTTTCTAGATATTAAAATTTTTACATTATTTGGGCTATGGCATTTGAGTATGATTTTTAAGATCCTTGTTGATTAGTAATGGTCTAAATTAAAATAAATTTTTATTAAAAATAGTAAAAATAGAGAAAGAATAGTTAAAAAATAAAAAAGAATAATTAAAAAAAATAAAAATAGAAAAAATTTTTTAATCAAGGTTTTTAGGATCTTTGCTTTGCAAAAACCCTATAAATCGCTTGACTATTTAATTGTCACTTTAAATTTAGTGCTAGTTGCTTTGAAAGTAGTGTCTCCATTGAATTTAGCTGTACAAGTATAGGTTCCTTTTTTGCTTAAGCTTACTTTTACGCTTGCAACTCCTTTAGCATTTGTTGTAGCGGTATAAGTTTTTCCGTTGATTGTAAAGCTAATCTTTTTGCCTTTCACTACATTTCCATTTGCTGTTTTAAAGGTTCCAGTTAATGTTTTTGTTTTAGCGCTAGCTTTATAAGACTTATTTGAAGCTTGATTTGAATCTTTCTTGTAACTGATATTTTCATTTTCAGTATCGTCAATTGCATTTTCATCTGCACTGTTAATTAATATTTCTTTAGTTGATTCATCACTAATTTGGATTGATTCAATCGAATCCCTTGAATCTGCAGTTAAGCTATCTTCCGCACTAACTGCAGATAATGTCAAGATGAATAAAAAGAATATTAAAACTGTGAATATTTTTTTATTTTTCATATTTTCTCCTAAAATTATTAATTATTTGTTTTTTGTTCATATCTTATATTAAACATTTCTAAAAAGTCCTATGCTTTTTTTTAAATTATAAGAAATTTAGAGCTAGTGTTGAATCATATTATAAAAAAAGTTTTTTATATAAGTTTGAACATAATAGAATTATAGTTTTATAACTACAATTTGATTATAAATTTTTTAAAAGGTGATTATATGGTAAAATATGTGTGTATGCATTGTGAATATACATGGGACTCCGAAACTGGTGACCCTAAATACAAAGTACCTGCTGGACCTATCGAAGACTTCCCAGATGACTGGGTATGCCCTCAATGTGCTGCTGGTATTGAAGGAATTATTACTGAAGACGACTAAGTTTTTTTATAATTCTTTTAAATATTTTTTTATTTTTTTTTAATTTCTAATTTTATTTTTTTGCTGTTTTTTGCTGATTTTATCTTGTTTTATATTTCTGTTGTTTTTTGTTGTTTTTATCTTGTTTTATTTTTTTGTTGTTTTTATCTTGTTGTTATGTTTTTTATTTTCAGCGGTTTTTGTATTGCTTATATTGATATTTCTTATTCTATAATTGATTAAATAGTTAATTTAATTATTTTAATTGTTTTATTTTTAAACTATTAAAAATTAGTTTTAGTAAAAAAAGTAAGGAAGAGAATTTTTAATTCTCTATTAAGTCATAATTGTTTTATATAAATTAGTTTAGTAAAAAAAGAAAGGAAGAGAATTATAAATTCTCTTTAATGATTTTAACACAAGTTTCACTAATGAATTTAGCTTTTTCTTCGGTTTTAGCTTCTAAAGTTATTCTTACATAGTCTTCTGTACCAGAAGGTCTTACAAGAACCCA
>DMLH01000071.1 GCA_003453435.1 Clostridiales bacterium
TTGCGTTTTTTAAATTTTTTATTTACTTAAAACTTCTAAAACTTTTTCAAGTGGCAAACTTACTTGCTCGCCTGTTTCCATATTTTTTAAGGAATATAGAGCGCTATTTATTTCGTTTTCGCCAACAACCATAACGTATTTTATTTTTTGTTTGTTGGCATAATCAAATGCTTTTTTTACTTTTCTGCCAGAAAGTTCCACAACAGTTTTAACCCCAGCATTTCTTAAACTTTCGGCAATTTTCAAACTATCAATTTCAGTGCCCATTGGTATTATTAAAACATCAACAAAACTTGGTGCAACTTTTTGGCTTAAAATATAGTAAATTGGCTCCAAACCAAAACTAAGGCCACAAGCAGGATATTCTTGCCCGTTATCCATAAAGTTTGTAATTATTTTGTTGTATCTACCACCGCCACCAAGTGAACTGGTAATTCTTTTTTCTTTGTCAAAAAATTCAAATACAGTGCCAGTATAAATTCCAAGGCCACGAGCAAGTGTTGGCGAAAACTCGCAAACATTTTGCAAATTTAATTTTTGTATATAACTTTCAATTTCTAAGCACTCGCTAACGCCCTCTTTTAAATTTGCAATTACGCTTGCCTCGGCTAGTGCTTTGTAGTCTTTAAGTGATATTGCAAATAAATCTAAAAGATTGTTTACTTTTTCTTCATTAAGCCCAAATTTTACAAATTCATCCAAAAGTTCTTTTCTTGATATCTTTTCTAATCTATCAATAAGTGAAATGACTGCATCAAACTGCTCCACCTTAAAGCCAAAGTATTCTAAAATGCCAGTCATAAGTTTTCTATTATTCCACTTAATAACAATATCAATACCTAGTTCTTTAAACGATTTTGCAACCATTTGCATTTGCTCAATTTCAATAAACCTGCCATCAACGCCAACAACGTCAACATCGCACTGGTAAAACTCTCTTGTTCTTCCCGCTTTAACAGGGCCATCTCTAAACACTCTGCCAATTTCGTAGCGTCTAAATGGCATTGTTAAATCTTTATTTAATGCAATAACTTTGCAAAAAGGCACGGTTAGGTCATATCTTAAACCTATATCGCGCTTACCTTGGTCGGTTAGTCTGTAAACTTCATGCAAAATTTCTGCACCTTCACTATATTTATACTTAAGCAAATCAAACTCATTTAAAATTGGAGTTTCAAGTGGCAAATAGCCATATTCTTCAAAATTCTTTTTTAAAGTGTCTATAATTTGATTTCTTACATATTGCTTTTCAGGCAAAAAATCAAAAGTGCCTTTTAGATTTCGTATTTCAAATTTTTTGTTTTCCATAATTTCCTCAGATGTTGTATTTTATCACAAGTTTTTTTAAAAGTAAAGTAATGTTATGTGGATGGGTCAAAGACCGTGAACCCTTGGGTTTGAGTCCGAAAATAAAAAAATAAAAAAGTACAACAACAGATGTTATTGTACTATGTTTTGGCAGGCGAGGTAGGGTTGGAACGTTAAAAAAAGTTGCCAGTGGCAAGTTTTTAGTAAACAACGAGCGTTGCACAGCATAAGCCCCGCCTTGCAAATTTGCAAGTAATACAGCAAAATTGGTTCTAATAAAATAATATGCAAATTTAAGAGGGCGAACTTGGGTTCGAGTCCGTATACAAACAATAAAAAATGCAAAACACAATGTTTTTGCACTTGTTTTGGCAGGCGAGGTAGGACTCGAACCCACGACCAACGGTTTTGGAGACCGCGACTCTGCCAACTGAGCTACTCGCCTCTATTTAATTTTTGTATTTCTTTTTGCTATTATTATCACAAAAAAATTCGTTTACGGCAGCCCTGCGGTCGTCCGGCGGAACATAAAGTTCCTTACGCTTTGGCTAAAAACTTGCCACTGGCAACTTTTTTAAACGCGTCGCGCCAACTGAGCTACTCGCCTTTATAAATTGCAAACAAAAATTTTGCAACAGAAAAAGAATATAACATTTAAATTAAAATGTCAATCTTTTACATTAAAAAGATATGGTTTTTTAATAACTTATATTTTTTATTAGTATTCATCCAAAAAGTTGTGCCTTACTCCGTTTTTGTCCTTATACTCCAACACTTTAGCAAGATTTACATTTTGAGTGCTTTTAAAAATACTATTTTCAATTTGTTTGTCTTCTTTTGATAAACTTGCAATTATGTTTTTAACTTTCTTTCTTTTGCTAGAAAGTTCCTTATTATCTTGCATTTCCTTCTCGCAAAGCTCAGTAAATTTGCATGCACATTGTAAAAATTTTAATTTATTATAATCTCTCCAATGCAAAATATCTTTTTCTCTAACAAAATATAACGGGCGTATAAGTTCCATGCCATCAAAATTTTCGCTATGTAGTTTAGGCATCATAGTTTCAATTTGCCCACCATATAGCATACTCATAAGTGTTGTTTCAATAACATCATCAAAATGGTGGCCAAGGGCTATTTTGTTGCAACCAAGCTCTTTTGCTTTTGCATACAAATGACCTCGCCTCATTCTTGCACAAATGTAGCAAGGATATTTTTCAATTGCTGAAACATTATCAAAAATTTTGCTTTCAAAAATTGTTATTGGGATGTTTAAAAGTTTTGCGTTGTGCTCAATAAGTTCTCTGTTCTCCTTGTTATAGCCTGGGTCCATAACAAGATATTCAACATCAAAATTAAACTTATTATGCCTTTTAAGTTCCTGAAAAAGTTTCGCAAGAAGCATTGAATCTTTGCCACCAGAAATGCAAACTGCAATTTTGTCATTTGGCTCTATTAGTTTGTATTCATTTATCGCTTTGCAAAATTTACAAAAAATGTCTTTATGAAATTTTTTTTGTATGCTTTTTTCAACATCATTCAACTTTGCACTTTTCATTTTCTCATTAACATTTTTTTCTAAACTTATATTGTTTTTACTATTCATACAATTATTATAGCACAATAATCAAAAATAAAAAAACATTATAATTACAAAAAGGATGCCAATAAAATGCATCCTTGTCTCTTTTGCTTTTAGTAACTTCTATAATTAAATACGTTTATCCTGATGAAATTATAGCGATAAAAAAAATACTAAATTGTTCTTACGATAAAATTTTTGATTTGTGCGATAAAAAAGCATAACAAACAATTTTGTTTGTGTTGTAATCATTTTGGGGTTATAAAAAAGTTGCACTAAATGCAACTTTTAAATTTAAAAATTAACTAAATTAATATTTTTTAATTTTTGATAAAATTTCTTCTAAAGATCCATTTTTGACAAGTTCCTCGTATTGTGGAAATTCAACAAATAATTCTTTAAGAATTGAAAACTTAACTGCTTCCACAGCACTTCTAACAGCAGAAAGTTGAATTAAAATATCCTCACAAACTCTGTCTTCCTCAACCATTTTTTTGACTCCATTTAATTGGCCAACCGCCCTGTTTAGTTTTAGGTTTAATGTTTTAATTTCTTGATCTGTTCTTCCCGCTTTTGGAAGTTTTGACAATTTTTTTTCCTTAAGTTGTGCCTTTGTTAATTTTTTCTTTTTTGGCTTTGCTGTTTTTTTTGCTTTTTTTACTTTTTTCTCCATTTTTTATACCCCTATACCGTTAAAATAATAATACCTAAAATAAGACTTTGTCAAATATTATTAATATTTTTAAAACAATTTATTTGACAATAATTTAAAAACCAAATATTATATTTGTGAGGTAAATAAATATGAAAAATTATGTGGAAATTACAGATGTTGTTGCAAGACAAATTTTGGATTCAAGAGGAAATCCAACAGTGGAAGTTGAAATTGTTTTGGAACATGAATATTCAGCAAGAGCATCTGTGCCAAGTGGTGCATCAACGGGATCTTTTGAAGCAATTGAACTTAGAGATGGCGACAAAAATAAATACTTGGGTAAATCTGTTGAAAAGGCAGTTAAAAATGTTAATACAATTATTAAAAATGCAATTGTTGGTTTAAATGCGCTTAACCAGGTTGAAATTGATAAAACAATGATTGAACTTGACGGCACACCAAACAAGGCAAACCTTGGTGCAAATGCCATACTTGGCGTGTCTCTTGCAGTGGCAAAAGCCGCAGCCGGATATTTGGGCTTGCCATTATATAACTATGTTGGTGGTTGCAACGCAACAACACTTCCTGTGCCAATGATGAATATTTTAAATGGCGGAAAACATGCCGACAACAGCGTAAACGTTCAAGAGTTTATGGTTATGCCAATTGGAGCAAAAACCTTTAAAGAGGCGCTTCAAATGTGTGCAGAAGTGTTCCATAATTTAAAAGCAGTTTTAAAAGCAAAAGGTTTTGCAACATCTGTTGGTGATGAGGGCGGGTTTGCACCAAACCTTAAAAGCGATGAAGATGCACTTATAAACATTGTTGAAGCAATCACAAAAGCAGGATACAAACCTGGTGCAGACTTTGGCATTGCAATTGATGCGGCTGCAACTGAAATGTATGACGAAGCCAAAAAAATTGGGCACGAAGGAAAATATTTGTTTTGGAAAACAGGTGAAGAATTTACTGCTAGCGAAATGATTGACTATTGGGAAAAAATGAGTAAAAAATACCCTATTATTTCACTTGAAGATGGCCTTGCTGAAGAAGACTGGTCTGGCTGGAAAATGATGACTGAGAAACTTGGCAAAAAAATTCAACTTGTTGGTGATGACCTGTTTGTTACAAACACCGAAAGACTTAAAAAGGGAATTAAACTTGGTGTAACAAATTCAATATTAATTAAACTTAACCAGATAGGCACCCTTACCGAAACACTTGAAGCAATACAAATGGCAAATAGAGCCGGCTACACAGCAGTTGTATCTCACCGCAGTGGCGAAACAGAAGACACAACAATTGCAGACCTTTCAGTAGCGTTAAATGCTGGTCAAATTAAAACAGGTGCACCTTCTAGAACTGATCGTGTTGCAAAATATAATCAATTATTAAGAATAGAAGAAGAACTTGATAGTGCAGCAAAATATCTTGGCAAAGATGCGTTCTTTAATTTGAAATAAAAAATAAATTATAATATTTATAAGTACTTGGCATTAAACCCAAGTACTTTTTTAATTAAAATACTTCGAAAAGGTTGATAATAGTTTTATTTTTTTGCTGAGCGTATTTCAGCGCTTTAACCGCACCAGAATTTTCCATATTTTTATCAGCAAAAAAAATGCAATAATCACTATGGTCAATGATTTCACAGTTTCGAAAATAAATTCGTTTATAAAATCCAGTATATTTCATTTCATAGTATTCAAATGCTTCGTAATCTTCGTCTTTGAGCCATTTAGGTCTTTTATATGGTCGTGAAATAAATTTGTAATCTTCGCATAAATAAACTCTTTTGATGTGTGGATATTTCTTTTTAAGTTCCGTTATTATCTGGTGGCAAAAATCATCAAAAGCACCAAACCCACCAAACAAAAAAATATATATGTTCTTGTTCACAATCATATCTTCAAAAAGATTGTATAAATGTTCTCTATCTTTCTCATCAAAAGTCATATCTCTGTGCCCAAAAACACAGCAAGTGTTATATAAAATCATATATCTCCATAAGTGCAGTTTATTGCACTTATTATCATATCAAACATAAATTATAATGTCAAATATAGGTGCAATAAATTTCACTTATATTTACTGCATTTATAAAAATAATAAATGTAGGAGATTGTTATGAATTTAAACAGAGCGTTTGCAATTAGAATATCTAATTTGTTAAATGAGAGAAAAATATCGAAATATAAACTTGAAAAAGAGACGGGAATTTCACATTCTGCCTTGAGATATATATTTAATGAAGTAAACACAGATGTTAGATTTTCAACAATAGTAAAAGTTTGTAATTTCTTTAATATGTCATTAGTTGAATTTTTTAACAACGATATTTTTAAAATTGAAAACTTGGATTTTGAATAAGATATATTTGCAAAAAAGAGCTTGCATGATTGAATATGCAAGCTCTTTTTGTTTACAACCGCAAAGTTGTTAAAATATTGTGGAGCGAGTGATGGGAGTCCTCGTCAAAACTCTCGCTTTTTCTCGTGCAAATAAATTGCACAGCGTTTTTCACTCGGTTTCTCCTCTCTCCAAAAATTTCACGGCGTTGCTATTTTTGGAGCCCTCTTTGGGTTCGACTCATCTAGCCACATTTAAAAAAATAGCAATCGTATAACTGCTATCTTTCTATTTATAATTGGAGCGAGTGATGGGAGTCGAACCCACCTCATAGGCTTGGGAAGCCCATGTACTACCGATGTACTACACCCGCATTATATGGTTGAGATGTTTTGTAAGATAGACAAGAAGCAGAACTCAACGTGACAATATAAAAGTGTCAATTTGAGCCCAACTGGTTTCTTGACTTACAAGAATCTTAACATATTATTTTTTTACGGTGCTACCAAAACCGCCCACGCGCTCGGCTGTAATCTGCTCTTCATTATCAACGGTTAAATACTTAATGAAAATGCCTTGGCCAATTTTGTCACCAGCCTTAATTTGATAAGGCTCATCACTAAAATTGTACAATCTAAAACCTAAATTACCATCATTTGAAATATTGCCATAGTAGTCACAATCTATAACACCTAAGGTGTTTGCAAGCATTATGCCATGTTTGCCCATACCGCTAGTTACGCAAAGCAACAAAACTTCGTCTGCCTCAAACTGCGCTTTTACATTTGTCCAAATCATCTGCATAGACTTTGGTTCTACCACAACATCAATTGGGCTATAAATATCATAACCCGCACTGTGCTTTGTTGCCCTTTGTGGCATTTTATTTGGAACAATTCCATATTGAATTGCGTTTGGGCAAACAACTTCAAATTTCCTCATATTTATATTATATCATAATTTACATTGTTTCACAAATATTCAACAACTATTTGATATACTTTTTAAAATTGCTATACATGAAAAAACCGCATTTGCGGTTTTTTACTTTATCTTTTCCATTGAACAACTTTCTGTTTCACTCATTTGCTTTTCATAATTATTGTTTCCAAAAATTGTTACAGTTTCAAAATCTACATTGTTAATTTTGAAATTTATTGTTTCACCGAGCGTATATTTATTACTTTTGCCAACCAAACTCATATTGTCTTTTGAAATTTTAAAGCCATCGCCAGCGTCATCTTTAAGATTTGATGTGGAAATTAAAACAGGAACTGTTCCGTTTGAAGTTATAACATTGATAAATGAATTATTTATTTGTTCAATATATCCTTCAAGTATTTCACCTTTATGTTCATTTGCCCACATACAAGCGAGATATTTATCACTTTTTGCCTCTGCATCATCTGCTTTCTTTTCTTGAATATTATAATATTCTGCAAAAAGATTTAAAAATTTATCGGTATAAAGTGACTTTTGATTTAACATACAACATTTTAATTGACGTTGATTAACAAGGTCACTTCCTCTTCTTATAACAGAAGTTAAAAACATATAACCCCAATCACCTTTATCTATTCCAATTCCAAAATGTGAAATATCTACGGGTGAAGCCACTGTTTTAGCTCTTGTCAAAGTTTTTACAGTTTCAATCATCAAATAATGTCTTGCTGGGTGTTTTTTTATAACTTCAATTAAACCTTGAAAACTCTTTGTTGAGTTTTGTAAGTTATAATCTATATTAAACTGTTTAAGTTTCTTAACCAAAGCATTAAATCTTTCTTGCGTTGGTTTTTCGTGAATTCTGTAAAGCCCCTTAAGACTATGTTCTTTAAAATATTTTGCACCTAATATATCTTTAAGCATCATTCTATATTTTACGACATTATGTGAATACTCACTGTTAGAAAGGGATATATCTTCAACTTTAGTTCCATCTGCACTAAATCTATACTGTGGTTCATAATCATCAAATTCCAGCATACCACTAAACATTTCTTCAAGAACTTTTGTGTTTTTGTACATAAAGTCAAGATACTTTTTTGTCTTTTTGTTTATTTCATCAAAACCATCTTGACACAAATGTGTCTTTTCTGCTTCTTCATAAGTATAAGCTTTTTTAACTTTTATAACTGCAAGTTGAAATTTTTCATTAGTAATTGTTTTGCGATCATAATCAATATCGCAACTTGCAACAACTGCAAGACGTGATTCATTTTCGTTAAGAGAACATATTCCATTGCAAATTTCTGGTGGAAACATTGGACAAACTCCGGCACCAAGATATGCATCAATAGCACGTCTTAAACCTTCTTTGTCTAATTCAGAACCAGGTTTAATATAATGAGAAACATCTGCAATAGCAATATATGTTCTAAAACCGTTTTTGATTGGCTCGTCATAAATTCCGTCATCTTTATTTCGACAATCAATAGGATCAATTGTGATAATTGGCAAATGTTCCAAGTCGTTTCTGCCTTCTCTATCTTTTTCTGTCACATATTGTGGAATATTTCTTGCTTCTTCAAGCACTTTTTCTGAAAACTTAGTTGTAAATCCATATTTGTGTGCAATAGCATTAATTTCAGAAATTGGGTCATCTGCCAATCCAAAAATGTTTTGAACTTCACCAAATAACTCTTTTTGTTTACCAACTACTTTAACAACACAGGTTTTGCCAACACTATTTTTAATTTTTTCTGTTAGCTCAACTTTGCAAAGTGGCAAACGTCTATCTCTTAACTTAACAACAATTTCTCCACTTTCTAGTTTTACAAAAGTACCAAGCAAAAGCTCGTCTTTAATTTCAGTTTTAGTTCTTGTGTGATGTACTTTTTGTTGTTCATTTGCTTGCACAGTTTCTGTAAATATATCTTGCGATTTAACAATTTTTCTATTTTCTATATCAATAAGTTTTTTTACTTGCAAAACTTTGAGTTGTTTTTCAATCTCTTTTGCTTTTAAACCAAAAATTGTGCAAAGCTTATTCTTTACAAAATTATATTCTTTGTCAAACAAATTCTCTTTTTCTATGGTTACAAATATTTGATTTTCTAACTTCATATATTCCCCAACACTCATATATTATCATATATAAATGCTTTTTGCAATAGCTAAATTAAAAATTTAATGTTAACTTACATTATTATGCTTGCAAAATTTTTATTAAAAACTTCAAATTTTTGTTTTTGTGTAGTATAATTATAACATGGAAAGCAAAAGAAAAAAGAAAAAAACATTTTTAAAGGTTATTTCAATAATATTTATTATTATATTAAGTTTGATAGCAATTTCACACACTGTTATTTTGGTGAAAGCATACGATAATTACAATAAAAATGTAGAAATTTGGAAAGAATATAACTATGATGGCATAATACACGACCAGTGGGATTTTGAAAAATTGCATTATGGCTTTGGTGATGTTGGTGCAAATGGTTGCGGTGCTGTTTCCGTATACAATATTTTAAAGTTGGAAGGCAGAGATGCAGATTTTCCAAAAATAATTAAACAATTTGACCTTGTGGGCGAAAATGTTTTTGGTATTGGCGGAAGTAAACCATCGCGAGTTATTAGAGTTTTAAAAAGTTATGGATTTAATGTTTCATACACAATAAAGCAAAGCAAATTTGAAGAAATGGCAAAAAACAGCAAATATAGTATTTTTGTTTATTTTGGTATAAATGGTTTAACACCGTTTGGCCACTATCAATTGTTTTATGGATTTGATGGTGAAAAATTTACCACAATAAACATAAGTGGTAAATACACCTTTGAGGAAATTATAAATGAGCCAAATACATTTTTCAGAATGATGATTTGTGTAAATTAAAATTTGATTAAAACTCTTTTGATTGTGTGTTTTAATATAACAAAAAAACCTTTAAGTTTCATTAAAGGTTTTTTTATTGATAAAGTTATTATTGATTAGAGTTATCTGCAGGTGTTTCAGCAAACAAAGCGGAGATATCATCTGTTTTATCCACTGTTTTTGAAAGCTCATCATTGCAAAGCGATATAAGTTTTGCTTTTATATCTGTTAAATTATCCTCCGGCTTTGTTTCAAATGCTGCAACTTTGGTATGACCACCGCCACCCATTGCCTTTGCAATTTGCCCAACATTTATGTTTTCATTTTTGCTTCGTAAACTAACGTAGTATGTATTATCTTCTTTTTTAATAAAAATTACGCCAACCTCTACACCTTGAGTGTTGATAGTGTGGTCAACAATTCCAATTGTATCTGCACGGGTTGTTTTTGTTTCATCAAAATCCTGTTTGGTTAATTTCATAATTGCAATTTTTTCATTACTAGCATATGTAATGCTATCAAGTGCCCTAGAAAGCAGTGCATTTTGTTCCTTGGTGTTGCTTTTAAAATAATGATTTCTTATCTGTTCCAAATTAAGTCCATAGTCAGTAGCAGTTTTTATAATTGCATCAACAACATTGTAAGTTTTTTCGCCAACATTTTGAGTTAAATTATTGGTATCTGTAATTATTCCAGAATAAATAACTCCCAAAGTTTGTGCAGTGCAAGTTAATTTGTTTAGTTTAATAAAAATTAAATAAATCATTTCACAAGTACTGCTACACATTGGTGAAACAATGTTATTTAATGCAAATTTTGTGTTAGTTGCATGGTGGTCTATACTTAATGTGTTTTTCTTGTTTTTAAACTGCTTTTCATAACACCCTAGCATTTTTACACTGGCACAATCAAGTGCAATAGATAAATCATACCTTTTATAACTTTGATGATTTATATTTTCATTTTTAATTAAATCTTCGTCTTTTTTGTTAAAAGTTTGAGTGTCAGTAAAAATATCTATTATAATTTTTTTATTTTCTTCTTCAAAATTTTCTTTAATAATTCGCCTTAGGGCAATACTAGAAGCAAGCGCATCTGTATCTGCGTTTTTATGTGTAAATATAGCGATTTTTCTTGCATTTTTAATTTGCAAAAAACAATTTAATTCCGATTTCATAAATCCTCTAAATGTAAAGTCTACTTACTAAAAAGCCATATATATTTACCACATTCGCACAAAAAAGTCAAACAACTGCGATATTTGTTGAAATGTTGTTGTAAAACATTGCTATTTTTGGGGTCCCCCCATCTTGAACCAAAGGCTTTAAATAAAAAAACTACCACTTACTTTTATGATAGTTTTACTTTGGTGCACCCTAAGAGGCTCGAACTCCTAGCCGGCTTCGTTATTGTTTATTCTGTCTCGTTTTCTAGAAGAAAACTCCGCTTTTCACAAAAATAACTTCGCTCCCCAAAAATTTCACTTCGTTGCTATTTTTGGGGTACCCCATTTGAACCAAAGGCTAACAACAAAAAAACTACCACTTACTTTTATGATAGTTTTACTTTGGTGCACCCTAAGAGGCTCGAACTCCTAGCCTTTGGTTCCGCAGCGACCATTCAAAAGTGCCGATTTTTCGGGCTTTTTTATCATTTTTTGATATAAAATATCATATTAAAAATTGCTAGAAACCTTGAAATTTCTAGCATTTTTTAACTTCACAAAAACAATACAACACCAAACAAACAATATACAATTTCAAACACTAAAAAATGGCACTTTCGCAAAAATCTTGCATTTTTCTTGCAAGAATTCGTGACATTGGCAAAATTATATCAAATCTTGCAAAACTTGCATTGTATCTTCATCAAAACAAATTGTTTTGTTTTTATTTTCTTCTGTTGCTATTGGATAATCTTTGTTTATGCGAATAAGGTTAAAGTTTTTGTTTTGATAAACCATTCTTTCAAATGGATATTTGATTATTGCAGGAGTATTATAACCAACCCCAATTTCAAGCAAAACAACTTTTTTATCTTTTATTTTGTCAAGAAATTCTTGATACAATCTAGCGTGTTCATACCAGCCAGCGTCTTGAACAAACTTATCGTCTGCACGCAAATTCATTTCCATCTTTCTTCCACAAACAGGACATTTTGGAATAAGCTCAGTTGGGACTTTTCCGTCTTTTTGCTCACGATACATTTTTTCAATAAGTTCTTTGTTGTCATAAGTTTTATCGTGGCAAGGAACAGAACATTGAAACAAGCCATAATCGCCTTGTGTGTAAAATAGTTTATTTTTGTCAAATCCAGCAATTTGAAATTGATGGTCAACGTTTGTTGTAATGACAAAGTATTCTTTGTCTTTTACTAAATCAAAAAGTTTTGCATACGCTTTATTTGGTGTTTGTTCTAAATATCTATTTATGTAAACATATCTTGACCAATAAGCCCA
>DMLH01000052.1 GCA_003453435.1 Clostridiales bacterium
AAAAATCAAAAAAACATATTTTTGGGAAACTACTTGTACTTAAAAACATATCAACATTTTTAAAAGTCCCAATTCCTTTTTTAAACCTAAAATACTGTAAAAAAATATAAAAACGACGTAATTCTTCTAAATTTTTAAAAATCAATTCTATTTTTAATCTAATTTTTTCATCTTTAATCTGCGTTTGAATATAATTTTTAACATCTTGCATATTCGTGTATAAACGATCCCAATTTTTTTCTACATGTTCACAAATTTTTTCTAATTCGTTATCTTTACCTGTTGGAATTTGAATATTTTGGTTTTGTCTAAGAATAGTCTCAACACTACTATCCATAATACTTTGTCGTTCCTGCATTGCCCAGCATAACCTGGAACCACACGCTGCCGTAAGAACAGACGCAACAAATTTTCTAGATAAAATCCAACTTTGACTTAAAAAATATTTAATATCCAAAATCATTTGTACATACCTACTAGATTTAAAACCAGACATCTACACATAAAAATTATATCACCTTATAATACCTTATTCAAATATGTGTGAATGGGTGGCAGTGCTAAAACCGAATAGAAGACAAAAGATTACACCTAATAAAAATAAGAACTTAATTTTCAATCATTTTGAGGTCTTTCATTTGACAATAAATTTTTCGAGCAAAATGGGCTAAGTAGTCATGCAAAAATAAATCAATTCGATAATATAAATACGTATTATACAGAATGATTATTTTTGTGAATTAATAAAATTATACTATGTCATCTGTGTGTTTTTAGCACTGCCTAAAAACAAGATAGATTTATGGCAGAGCTAAAAGTACGTAGATTAAAAAATAAAACTTTATGAACATCACATTAAAAATGACTCCAAATCTAATTTTTTAGTAAAAATTTCCATTTGATTTTGTGATTTGACTAATTTTGAAGTGACAGAGCTTCAGTTTATCTATTAAAATTTAATGCAGTATTAAAAACAAAGAATTTTATTTTCTTTGTCTTAAAGCATTATATAATTTAATGATTCTGTTTTTGAGTGATAATAATTTTTTGCTAACTGCCTTTGTTAATTTTGAAAACACAAAATTTCCATCGGTATATTAGAGTTTAGTATTGTTGAGTTATAACTTCTTCAAGGCTTAAACTTACTATAATTTTTTCACTACATCATCTCTGAACGCTTTAATACATATTTGTATGCCTCATACGTCAAATCTTCCAAACAAGAAAGTATTATTTAACTTCGTAGTCCACTGTTTTTAGCAACCATTATCATTATAGCCTAGAAAGATAAATTTGCTGCTAATTTTGAAAGAAAACGATAATTTAAAATAGAAATTGCCGGAAAAGCTAAACTGTGCATATTGTGCTTTTTAGCTAAACCAAGAGAATTTAAATAATAATTCATTAGACTTTTTTTATCTTCTGCAATAACATTATCACTTTGTCCTCTTAAATAAGGGCCAACAGTGTGAACAATGGACTTTATAATTTTTTTGAGGCTTACATATTAAATCACAACTGTCGGTCAATAGTGCTTCCCCTGTTGAAAGCTTATTAAAATTATTTAATTTAAGTGCATTTTTGCTTGCATTTAATAATTTCTCCAACCAGTAGCACAATGTGGATGGCACCACCATCCACACCGCCTCCAGCTTTTAAATATGGCCTGGCTGAATTAAACGATACACTCACAATCTAGTGTCACTATATCACACAACTTAATTTCAACAGAAGATCCTTCACAAATCCCATTTTCTACATACTTCAAATAAATTGGCTGAGTGTCTTTTAGTGTTTTTGTTTCTCCTATTATTTGTTTTACTTCCTTTAGGGCCATTGTTTGCTCCCACTGTACCCATAGTTTTTTGTTTTTCTCTTTAGCTACAAAGTTTTCCCATGGCTTTTCTGACTTTATTTTTATTTATAGACCTATTTTTTTCTAAAAAGCTTTCAGCGTAAGCTAAATTGACACTTAAATTATTGAAAAAATGTGAAGAAACAACTGTTAATATCAAAGAATCGCCGATTATTTTTTTACAGGTCTTTGAATTCATAATTTACACTTCCAAAAAATAAAGCAAAAAATCCACACTGAGCTAATCCACTTGTTACTATGTTATGCCACAATTTTATTTAGAATTAAAAGATTTTTCGATAAATTAATGCTAAAACCACATAGTTGACATAAAATTATAATTTATGAACAGAAGAATTAAAATTTCAATTATTTTATAGATTTTTACTGCTAGTAACTTTTTCGTGAAAAACAGACTAAATAATGATTCAACAGCTAAATCATATGCTTAAGCAGTGCAATCGTACACTATGCCAATAAACTTTTCTGCTGGATCCAATAAAATAATACGAGGCATAGAGGTCTGTAGAATTTTTTAGGCTCATGTGTAAAGCTCTCTTAAATAATTCTTACAAAATTACTTTCTTTTGTAAAATCAATAAATTTTTCGATTTTTCTTTTGGCTAATAACTTTGGTATACATTTCATTTAATTTAAATATTTTTCAGTTTTCGTGGGTATTTTGTTTTTATTTGCTGGGCTACCTTTTTAATCCAATTTTTTAATACAGATCGGCGTACTCTTTATTGAGCTTAGTTACATCTACATTTTCTGCACGAATTTATTTATATTTATCTGTTAAATTCCTTTTCAACTTTTTTGACCCGAATGTTGGGCAACTTATTTTTGCATACTCTCATATTTAACACTTTTTGCAATTCTAAAATTTTTTGTATAAGGTATAAACGCAATTTAAACAGTGGTGCTGATCTTCAATAGATATAGTGAAAATTTGTTTTCTCAAAGTTATTGAATAAAAAATTAAGCATATACTTATCACTCGAAAATTATATTTTGAATTTTTTTATTGTACAAAGTTCCAAAAATATTTATTATTCACTGTATTTGCATTTTATGTTTTGCTTTTTAATATAAACCATGCTAAAAACATTAGGAGTAGACTGAGTGACTGCGGGTATATGTTTTCGTAAGATAATACGCGAGGAAAGTCCGGATTTCGCAGGGCTTGGGTGTCGGGGAAAAGCCGCCGTGGGCGATTCTAGGGAAGGTGCAACAGAAAATATACCGCTTAGATTTATTTAAGTAAGGTTGAAAAGGCTGAATAAGTGATCGCTGTTTGCATTGAGATACTTTACAGGATTTGTAAACCCTACCTAAGGCAACACCGTACTAATTAATTCTAACATCATAGTGTTTGCACGACACTGTTAGTTTTTGAAGGCGGTACTGATTTTTTTGGCAACATAAAACTAAGATAGATGGTCATTATTGACAGAACCCGGCTTACATGTTTACTCTTTCTTTTACATGAAAATTTAACACGTCTAAATTTAGAAAATATTCAAAAAATAAACGTGGTGGTGCAGTTTGTAGTTAATATTTTCAATAAGTGACTGGGATTTTGTCTTTTTAAGTGTAGACAACCCAAAAATCTGATTAAGACTTATTACTAGAAAATTAGTTTTTAATTTTTTCGGATATAAATTTTAGAAAATATCATTCGTTAACCTTCGTACAAACAGTATTTTGTCTGAATTTTTAATATGAGTCTTTAAAATCAACGTGAAAATTTATTTAAACGTTTATTCAAATATTATGAAAATGAGTTGGCAGGGCTAGTTAACGATATAAACTGAAAGATTCATTGAAAGTGTTAATAAAAATATGACAGATAGAAGAAATAATAAGTACGAAAAATTTAAAGATGTAGGTTTAGTTAAAAATCTATTAATAGCAGCTGCCGGTAGTACTAATACTGCAGATATGGTAGCGGATAGTTTAAGTGAATTTTTAACATCTTATGCAATATATGAGGAATATATTATTGTTCCAGTTTTTTAGACAATCCAAACAATTAGAACTATACTGCCTTAAGTGTATACAAAATTTAACTAGGATGAGTGAAAAAAATAAAAAAATGAAGTTAAAAAATAACCCGGTAGTGAAAATGAAAACAATTAAGCAAACATGTAGCAGTCTGGTAATTGAGTATGAGTATATATTTTTGGCGGACATCTGCTTAATGCTCTTTGGGTAGCGGCAATTATGTATAATGTTATTAGAGCTAAATTTTTCTAAATAATATACTGATAATACTGTTTTTATTTTAGTTATTGGTGTTGTATGCTTAAAGTTAACTGCCTTTATCATTTACTTTAGGTTTATGCCCCCCAAAAATTATTGAGGAAGTTGTTATTCTTAAAGTGTAATGAAATAAGGGCAAAGCTTTCTTTGGCTCACAGTGTTATATCTGTGAAACATCATAATTTAATATTTTTTAGTTTTTTACTATTAATGATATATACTTTTCTCAAGCTTTAATAAAATGAGGTTTCGCAAAAGAACAAGAACTTTTAAAGATCTTGATTTGGAGAATAAAGGTCGTAATATTGACAGACTATGGTTTGAAAACTTTTTTAAAACTGCACAATGGAAGATTGCGGAACGTTCAAGGTAGGGGCCCATGCTTCAATCTAACAAAGTATTAAATGTAATATGTAACCAATTGTTTCTAAAGTTGTATGAGGAATTTTGAAAGATTTTAATAATAAGAATAAGAGTAAAGATAGTTCTTATTGTAACCTACTATGGATAAATACTTTTATAGGACCGTACAATGGCATCATGCAGCATTTGTAAAGTATGATGTCAGGCATATGCTAGATCATAATAAAGCTTTTTTTATATTAGATTTTTATCAAACCAACCTGCATTAAATTTTGAAATCAGATCCCAAACTATTCGTCATTTTTATTTAAAAAGGCGTTAGTCGTTATTAAAAAATTATGCAAAGACACCTTCAAAATCCAAAATACTCACACTAAAATAAACAATGAGTTACACATAAATTTTTTACAATAAAATTTTAGG
>DMLH01000092.1 GCA_003453435.1 Clostridiales bacterium
TGTCCTGGACAGTCAACGTGTGCATAATGTCTTTTTGCTGTTTCATACTCAACGTGAGCTGTGTTAATTGTAATACCTCTTGCTTTTTCTTCTGGGGCTTTATCGATTTCATCATATCTCATAGCCTGTGCAGCACCCTTAGCAGCCAATGTGCAAGTAATTGCAGCTGTAAGAGTTGTTTTACCGTGATCAACGTGGCCAATTGTACCAATGTTGATGTGTGGTTTTGTTCTTTCAAATTTAGCTTTTGCCATTTTTTAAAATTCTCCTTTTTAAACTATTTTAATTATAACTTAATTTTTTTGTAATTGCAAACATTTTTGCAATATTATTAAGTATTATTAACAATTTTATAAGTATAGTGTGATATTTAGCCAATGCATAACAAACTTTGTTAAGCAATATTAACAATGTAATTATCATAAGCCAACAATCACAATAAACTTTTAATATAAACTGCAGTAGCAGATTTGTTCATATTTTTAAGATAATTTTCACAAAACTGAGTGACACTAAGTGACCTTGTGGAACTTGAAGTTTTGCGGAAAGAATCCAAAAAGATGACAAATATGCGACTACTATTTTTGTGCGGTCCGGCAGGGAGCACAAAATATAATTATTCAGCTTTTTTAGCTCTTTCGCCAATAATTTTTTCGCTTATTGATTTTGGAACTTCAGCATAATGGTCAAATTCCATTATAAATGTTCCACGACCTTGAGTTGAACTTCTAAGGTCTGTAACATATCCAAACATTTCTGCAAGTGGAACCATAGCTGTTATTTCTTGGTTGCCATTTACATTTTCCATGCCTTGAAGAATACCTCTACGAGAAGTGATACCTCCCATAACGTCTCCAAGATATTGATCTGGTGTTGTTACTTCAACTTTCATTATAGGCTCTAAAAGTACTGGGTGCGCTTTTTTAGCACCTTCTTTAAATGCCATTGAACCTGCAATGTGGAACGCCATTTCTGATGAATCGACTTCGTGGTAGCTTCCGTCTATAACAGTTGCTTTAAAGTCAACCATTTCGTAGCCTGCTAAAATACCATTTGCAGCAGCTTCCTGAATACCATCATCAATTGCTGGAATGTACTCTTTTGGAATTACACCACCAACAATAGCATTTTCAAATTTATATCCCTCTGTTGGTTCAAGTGGAGTAAGTGTTACAACGCAATCACCATACTGACCTTTACCACCACTTTGACGGATATATTTACCTTGAGCGGTAACTGTTTCCCTTATTGTTTCTTTATAAGCAACTTGTGGACGACCTATGTTACACTCAACACCAAATTCTCTTTTAAGTCTGTCAACCATAATATCAAGGTGAAGTTCTCCAACACCTGCAATGATGGTTTGACCAGAATCTTTATCTGTATATGTTTTAAATGTTGGGTCTTCTCTTGTAAGTTTTATAAGAGCAAGAACCATTTTTTCTTGGTCTGCTTTTGTTTTTGGCTCAATAGATTCCTCAATAACTGGTTTTGCAAAATCAATTCCGCTAAGTGCAATTGGATGAGCTTCATCACAAAGTGTATCACCTGTAATTGTATCTTTTAAACCAACAATTGCAGCAATATCTCCTGCATACACTTCATCAACATCTGTTCTGTTATTTGCGTGCATACGAACAATACGACCAATACGCTCCTTTTTACCTGTACGGCTGTTGAGCGCATATGTGCCCGATTTAAGAACACCACTGTAAACACGGAAGAAGGTTAAACTTCCAACAAACTTATCATCCATAATTTTGAATGCCATTCCTGCAAAAGGTGCAGAGTCGCTTGTTTCTCTAACTTCATCTTCTCCTGTTTTTGGGTTTTTGCCTGATACGTGTTCAATATCAACAGGGCTTGGCATATAATCAACAACTGCATTTAAAAGTTGTTGAACACCTTTGTTTTTAAATGAAGAACCACACATTACTGGTGTTATCTTCATATCAATTGTGCCTTTTCTTATTGCACTTTTAATTTCTTGAACAGTAAGTTCTTCACCACTGAAATATTTTTCCATAAGGTTATCATCAAGACCAGCAACTTCTTCAACAAGCTTTGCTCTCATCTCTTCTGCCTTTGCCTTAAATTCAGCAGGAATTTCTACTGTATCAAAATTCTTTCCATCATCATCGTGATAGATTATAGCCTTCATTTCTACAAGGTCAATAATACCTTTAAAAGTTTCGGCTGCACCGATAGGAAGTTGCAAAGCAAGAGGGTTTGCATGAAGTTTTTGCTTCATACTTTCAATAACTCTTTCAAAATTTGCATCATCTCTATCCATTTTGTTAACAAATGCAATTCTTGGAACTTTGTATTTGTCTGCTTGACGCCATACTGTTTCTGATTGTGGTTGAACACCTTCACGCGCTGTGAAAAGTGCAACTGCGCCATCCAAAACCTTTAAGCTTCTTTCAACTTCAGCTGTAAAGTCAACGTGTCCCGGAGTATCAATAATATTGATTTTTTTGTCTCCCCAATGGCAAGTTGTACAAGCACTTGTAATTGTAATACCACGTTCTTGTTCTTGAACCATCCAATCCATTGTGGCTTCTCCATCGTGAACTTCACCAATTTTGTGACTTACACCTGTATAGTAAAGAATTCTTTCAGTTGTGGTTGTTTTACCAGCATCAATATGCGCCATAATACCAATATTTCTGGTATTTTCTAAAGAATAATCTCTTGGCATATTTTTTCTCCTATATAAATTTTGAATATGTTAATTATTTTAACAATTTTTAAATTTTAAAAACAACTGCTTTTGCACTGCCTTAAAATTTGAAATGAGCAAATGCCTTGTTAGCTTCCGCCATTCTGTGCATTTCTTCTTTTCTCTTAACTGCACCACCTGCGTTGTTATAAGCATCTACAAGTTCGCCAGCAAGTTTATTGTCCATATCTCTTTCGCTTCTTTCACGAGCGAATTGAACAATCCATCTAATTCCAAGTGTTTGTCTTCTTTCTGGTCTAACTTCAACAGGAACTTGATAGTTTGAACCACCAACTCTTCTTGCTTTTGTTTCCAAAACAGGCATAACATTTTCTAAAGCCTTGCTGAAAACTTCAACGCCTTCAACACCAAGCTTTGAGCCTGCTTTCTCAAAAGCGCTATATACAATTTGTTGAGCAATGCTCTTTTTACCAGACATCATAACTTGATTGATAAGTTTTGCAACAACAACGCTGTTGAACTTTGGATCTGGAAGAACACTTCTTTTTATAGCCGCATTTCTTCTTGACATTATATTTTCCTCCTTAATTGATTAGATTAGTTTTCATCCGAAACTAAATTATTTACTCTTTTTTGCGCCATATTTTGAACGGCCTTGTTTTCTATCAGCAACACCAGCAGTATCCATGGTTCCACGGATGATGTGATATCTAATACCTGGCAAATCTTTAACACGACCACCACGAATAAGAACAACGCTATGCTCTTGCAAATTGTGACCAATTCCTGGAATATAGCAAGTTCCTTCTTGACCATTTGAAAGTTTAACTCTGGCAATTTTTCTCAAAGCTGAGTTTGGTTTTTTAGG
>DMLH01000060.1 GCA_003453435.1 Clostridiales bacterium
TATGCACCTCATCAATAATGTAAACTTTATATTTGCCTATGCTAGGAAGATAATTTACTTTTTCCCTTAAATCTCTAATTTCATCAACTCGGTTATTGCTTGCGGCGTCAATTTCCATTATATCAAAATTGCCGTTAGCGTCAATTTTTTTACAAACCTCACACTCTCCACACGGAGAGCCATTTTTAGGGTTTAAACAATTAACTGCTTTTGCGAAAATTTTTGCACAACTGGTTTTTCCTGTTCCCCTAGTTCCACAAAAAAGATAGGCATGGCTAATGGTTCCGTTTTCTATCTGATGCCTTAGTGTTTCTACAATATGATTTTGTGCAATAACTTCATCAAAAGTTTTTGGTCTAAATTGCCTATATAGTGCTAAGTGTGACATTTTATCTCCTACTTTATTATATCAAATTTATTTGCTTATGTCATCCAAAAGATGAGAAAGTTTTAACCTAAGCCTATGAAGTGCGTTATCCACACTTTTTTTGCTCACGTTTGACTCTTCCGCAATTTGTGTATATGATTTTCCGCTTAAATATTTCTGCAATATTTCATATTCAAACTTGCTAAGAAGTAATTTGGTTTGACTGTTTATGTATTCCATGTTTTGATTGGAAATTGCAACCATTTCCGGATTTTCTATATTACTTGCAAAGTCCAAATTCTCCAAAATGTCGCTATCCAAAATGTCATAAAAAACGGCATTTTTTTGTGTATGCTCTTTTCTAATTAAGCTTTGCAGTTGCCTTGTAATGCAAATTGTTGCAAAAGTTTTAAAACTTGCATCTCGGTTTTCATTAAAAGATTTAATTGCTTTGTATAACCCAATTGTGCCTTCTTGCACAAGGTCATCAATATCACCGCTCACCAAAAAATACCGCCTAGCAATTTTAATTACTAGTGGCTTATACTGAGACAATAACTTTTCAACAGCAAACTCATCAGTTTTAGCTTGCCTTAATAACTCTTTTTCTTCCATATTGCAATTTTTAATGATCCATGTCGTTTTTATATTAAATTTTATTAAATTTTATTGTGTGTTTTTACCATGCCTCTGCCTAACAACTTCATACACGCCAAGTGCACCTGCTACAGATGCGTTTAATGAGTTTACTTTTCCGTGCATTGGAAGGCTTAGAATTTGATCACTCAATTTTTTTGTAAGCGCACTTACACCAAAACCCTCACTGCCAACAACAAGTGCAAGCCCACAGGTTAAGTCCACATCATAAATGTTTGCACCATTTGCCTCTAAACTGTAAACATAAATATACCTTTCTTTAAGCCATCTTATGCAGTTGTTTAAATTAGTCACACACGCAATTTTAACATTAAAACAAGCGCCTGTGCTAACTTTTATAACGGTTTCATTAACCTGACAAGAGCGATTTTTAGGTATTACAATTCCGTGAACACCAGCACACTCGCAAGTTCTTATTAAACTGCCCAAGTTGTGCGGATCAGCAATGCCATCGCAAAGCAAAATAAAAGGCTCCTCATTTTTAGACTTGGCAAAACTTAAAATATCCTCAAGCGATGCATAACTATATCCATTAACAACCGCTATAACACCTTGATGATTTTTTACTGTGCTTTCTCTATCAAGTGCTTCTTTTGGTACATAAGATACTCTTATCCTCTTTTTGAGTGCGAGAGTAATAATATTTTCTAAATCTTTTTTAGCATTGTTTTGAATAAGCAGTTTATCTATTGCTGTGTTAGACCTAAAAAGTTCGATTACTGCATTTTTGCCTTCAACTTTCATAATTTCTCCTTTCGCCCCTCTTATAAGCCGGCGAAATTAATTTCCGCACCTTTAGCAAATTTTATGCCCATTTCTTTAAAACTTCAAGTACCACAGGATAACCTAGTGTTACTCAGTTTTTAGCAAATATGCTATAAAATTTATCCAAATTTGCTACTTAGTATATCATCTCTGACTTTTTCGTAATTTGATATCTGTTGTTTTATTTTTTAGTGGTTATCTAGCATTTACTCTATTTTAATGTTAATTATAAATAACTTCAATTTGTTAATTAAAATTACAAATCATTTTTAATTTGTTCTAGGCATAAATCTAAAATTTGGTAAAGTCTATCAGTTTTTCCTGTTAAATACAAATAACCAAGTAACGCCTCAAATGAAGTACTTTTTTTGTATTCTTCCAAATTGCTGTTTTTTGCAACATTGTTTGTTTTTGCGTTTCTGGATGTAGTTACAATAAGTAGTTCATCTTCCACTAAAACTGGTTCAAGAATTTCCAATAAGTATTTTTGATAACTTGCCCTAACAAATTTGCTTGCTTCCACATGAAGAACTCCCGCTTTTGCTGTGCTGATTTCCGCAAGTTCCGCTCTAACAAATAAACTAAAAACTGCATCACCAACAAAAGCAAAAACCAAACTATTCCTATCTTTAATTTCAGCACTAGAAATGTGAATATTTCCATGCTCTATAAAATCTCTAAATTCCTTCAAAAAAAAATCTCCTGCGAATATTATATCACAAGAAATTTAATTTTGAAACAATATTAAATATGAAATTTATATATACTATACAAGTTTTAGTTATCACTTAGGCCAAGCAAATAAGATGTTGCTATTAGCAAAATTAAATCTTTATTTTTAAAACCAAAACAATACATATTGATTAAGAATTAAAAAGACAGAAAGTAATAACAAATACAAGCCAAACCAAGCAAACTTGGCTTTTTTTATAATCTTAATCATAAATTTTATTGCAAAGTAGCCTGATATTGCACTGAACACAAAACCAAAAATCAAAGCAATTGCGGAAACATTTAAAGTTGCAGAACCAATTTCAAAAAGTTCAAAAACAAGACTACCAAGTATTGCTGGTATGCTCATTAAAAAACTAAATTCAGCACTTTCATTTCTTCTAACGCCTTGCACCATTGCACTGGATATTGTACTTCCGCTCCTACTAATGCCAGGAAGTATTGCCATGCCTTGGAACACTCCCATAACAATTGCATTGCTGTATGTTAAAGATTTGTATTGATAGTTATGCTTGCAAGAATAGTCTGCAATAAACATAATTATTGCAGTAACCAAAAATCCGACATAAAGCAAACTTCCATCAAAAGAACTTTTAAAAAAATCTTTAAAAAGTAACGCTATAATAATTGTTGGCAGTGTTGCAAAAACCAATTTTTGTGATTTGTCACAAAATGGATGCTTGATTATTTCTAAAACACTTTTTCTATAGATAATTATAACCGCAAGCAAAGTGCCCAAATGCACAACAATATCAAAAAATAAACAGTCAACATTTATTCCAAATATCTTTTGAAATAAGACCAAATGCCCACTTGATGATACAGGCAAAAACTCTGTTAAACCTTGAATAATACCTAAAACAATAGCAACAAAAATTGTCATAAAACTCCCTTTGCAATAAAATATGCAGTTATTTGTAGAATTATGGCAAAAATGTATAAAATGACGTTAATAAATTGATTTATAAAATTTATCTTTCTTGCTTGACAATAAAATTATGATTTGTTATAATCAACATGCGTTTGTTTATAAAGGATAATCAACTAAATATTATTAATGTATGGCGATTTGGAAAGTTACCCAAGTGGTTAAGGGGGCACCCTGCTAAGGTGTTAGGTCGGGAAACTGGCGCGCGAGTTCAAATCTCGCACTTTCCGCCAATCAACATAACCTAAATCGAACTATAGTTTTGAATTAGGTTATTTTAAATTATTAGAACAAAGCATAAAATAAAATGATTATTCTAAAATTATTTTTATGGCTTTTTATAAAATTACCTATAGCTTTAATTGTAATAGTAGTAGGTACTGTTTTGACTGTTTTATGGATTACAAAA
>DMLH01000038.1 GCA_003453435.1 Clostridiales bacterium
CCGTTGACCCGCTCCCTAGCGCACACTTTTATAAAGTGAAAGATATACAAGGAACTTTTCAATGGTTGGGATTCCTACGTCACTTCGCTCCTCAGAATGACACATTTTTTTTACTGTATATTAGTAAATAACCCCTCAATTTTAGTGCATAAAATAAGTAAATGTGATATAATTATTTTATGAATAAAAAAGAAAAACTTGTTTTGATAGACGGCAACAGTTTAATAAACAGAGCGTTTTATGCATTGCCACTTTTAAAAAATAGTAGCGGTGAGTATAGCAACGCAGTTTATGGATTTTGCAACATTTTGTTAAAACTTATAGAAACAGAACAGCCAAAGTACATGGCTGTTGCTTTTGATATGGGTCATCCAACTTTTAGGCATCAAATGTTTGAGAACTACAAGGCCGGTAGAAAAAAGATGCCAGACGAACTTGCAATGCAACTTCCAATATTAAAAAAGGTGCTTTCTGCAATGAATATTACATTTATTGAACAAAAGGGCATTGAGGCAGACGACCTTATTGGCACACTTTCTAAAAAATTTGATATTCAAACAATTATAGTTAGTGGCGATAGGGACCTTTTTCAACTGGTTGACGAAACTACAAGCGTATGGTTTACAAAAAAAGGCATTAGCGAGGCAATTGTTGTTACCCCTAAAAACATTAAGGAAGTTTATGGCGTTAACGCAAACCAGGTTGTGGACTTAAAATCACTTATGGGAGATAGCAGTGACAACATTAAAGGTGTTGCAGGCATAGGAGAAAAAGGCGCAAAAAATTTAATTGATGCCTATGGCAGTGTTGAAAATTTGTATGCACATATTGATGAAATAACAGGGGCCACAAAACAAAAACTTTTGGATGGCAAGGAAGACTGCCAACTTTCAAAGCAACTTGCCACAATAAAAACTGATGTGGAGTTAAGTTATACATTAGAGGATTTAACTTACGATTTTCCTTTTAATAAAGATGTTTACAATATTTTTAATCATTACGAATTTTGGTCGATATTAAAACGCACAGAACTATTTAATAGTGAAGAAGTTAAAATACAACAAAAAGTGGTAAACAAAAAAGAAATAACGAATTTAAAAGAATTGGACGAACTTGTTAAAAACTTACTTACAACAAATGAAATATCTCTTCATATTTTAGATGGCGAAATTCATATTGCAAACAGCAAATTTGAAGAAAATATTGTAAAAATTGATGAAAGCAATGGAAAATTTACTTCCACACAAATTTTAGAAAAATTTAAAGAAATTTTGGAAAACAATAACATTAAAAAGATTTTGTTAAACGCAAAAGAAACAATGCATTATTTAAAAAACTTTAACATTGAAATAAACACTATTGGTTTTGACTGTAACCTTGCTTTGTATTTACTTTCGGGTAGCCAAAAGACAAGTTATGATGCAAAAATGTTTGCTGAAAAATATGGATATAATGAAGATTGCATTGCAGTTAGTTTGTTTGCAACAAAAACAGAACTCATTAATGAGCTTAAAAAAGAAAGTATGCTATCGCTTTATAACGATATTGAATTGCCTCTTGTAAGTGTGCTATTTAATATGGAACAAAGTGGCTTTAAGGTTGATACTGATGAACTTTTAAAATTAAGTGAAAAGTACAGTGCAGAATTGAATGACCTAACACAAAAAATATATCTAGATGCAGGCGAGGAGTTCAACATTAAAAGCCCTAAACAACTATCCGTAATTTTGTTTGACAAATTAAAATTACAACTTCCAAAAAGGATGAAAATGTCCACTGGCGTTGAGGTACTTGAAAGAATAATTTCACAGCATCCTATTATTGAAAAAATTTTAAGGTTTAGAAAAATTGAAAAATTGCAAAGCACATACATCGAACCGTTTTTAGGGCTTGCCGAAAAAGACACTAATTTAATTCATACAATTTTCAATCAAACACTAACTTCAACTGGTAGGCTTTCTAGTAGTGAGCCAAACCTTCAAAATATACCAGTTAGAGATGACGAAGGCAAACTTTTACGAAAAATTTTTATATCACGCTTTGAAAATGGAAAAATTATTACTAGTGATTATTCACAAATTGAACTTAGACTTGTTGCACATTTTTCTCAGGATAGTAAACTACTAGATGCCTATAAAAACAATGTTGATATTCACACTCAAACCGCAAGTGACATTTTTGAAGTGCCAATAAATTTTGTAAACGACAAAATGCGCCGTGATGCAAAAGCTGTTAATTTTGGCATAATTTATGGTATATCAGACTTTGGCTTAGCACAAAACATTGGTGTTTCAAGGCAGGAAGCAAAAGCATTTATAGATAAGTACTTTGAAACATATGTTGGTGTAAAAAGTTTTATGAAGACGTCAGTTGAAAAAGCAAAAGAACTTGGATACGTAACAACGCTATTTGGTAGAAAGAGAAATATTGAAGAACTTAAAAGTGACAATTATATGACACGTATGTTTGGTGAAAGGGCTGCAATGAATATGCCACTTCAAGGAACTGCAAGTGATATTATAAAAATTGCAATGGTTGAAGTTTATAATGAATTTAAAAAACAAAAATTAAACAGCAAACTAATATTGCAAATTCACGATG
>DMLH01000051.1 GCA_003453435.1 Clostridiales bacterium
GTGGTTTACTTTAGAAGAATTAAAACAGGCGGATTTTAGACCAAAATTTATTGCGGATTGCATCAATTCAAAAGAGGTTTGTTTAAAAATAACTAGGGATTAAGAATAGTAATTTTGCAAAAAATTTAATAAAAAAGAGCAAAATATCAATTAAAAATCACAAAAAATATTAAAAAATAAGAAATTATGGAACAAAAGCAAAAAAAATTAATCATTACAAATTATTTAAATAAACTTTTTCCTGACGCAACTTGCGAGTTAAATCATAGTTCTGCATTTGAACTTTTAGTTGCCGTAATTTTAAGTGCTCAGTGCACAGATGCAAGGGTTAACAAGGTTACTGAGGTTTTGTTTAAAAATTACAATACACCACAAAAACTTGCGGAAGCAAACCAAGATGAAATTGAAAGAATCATCTATTCTTGTGGTTTTTATAAAAATAAAGCAAAAAATCTTATTGCTTGCAGTAAAGATATACTTAAAAAATTTGGTGGTGAAGTACCAAATAATTTAGAGGACTTGCAAACGCTTGCAGGGGTTGGCAGAAAAACAGCTAATGTGGTATACTCACTTTGGTTTAAAGGCGATGCAATTGCGGTTGATACGCACGTTTTTAGGGTAAGTAATAGAATACCTCTTGCAAAGGGTAATACTCCTTTTGAGGTTGAAAGTGGACTTATGAAAAGTTTTGATAAAAGTGAGTGGTCCAAATTGCATTATCTCTTAGTTCTTTTTGGACGATATCACTGCAAAGCAAAAAATCCTAATTGCGATCAGTGTGAACTAAAACAATTATGTGAATTTTATAAAAATAGTTTAAAAAAATAGTGAATGATATTTGAGTTATCAAAGGCGGTAAAAAATGTTTGTAGATAAAGTTTCAATACACATAAAAGCAGGAAATGGTGGCGATGGTGCGCTAAGTTTTTTGCGTGACAGGAATACAATGAATGGCGGCCCAGATGGTGGTGACGGCGGTAAAGGCGGAGATGTTGTTTTTGAGGTTGATAAAAGCAATAACAACCTTGTTGATTTTTATTATCAAAAGCATTATAGGGCACAAAATGGTGAAAATGGTGGTAAACGTCACTGTGCAGGAAAATGTGGTGAAGATTTAATAATAAAGGTTCCAAGAGGGACAATTATAAGAGATAAGGAAACTGGACGAGTAATTGCAGATATGTTTTACTTTGACGATAGGAAAGTAGTTCTTAAAGGCGGTCTTGGTGGCAGAGGCAATCAAAATTTTGCAACATCAACAAGGCAAGCCCCAGCATTTGCTGAAACAGGGGTAAAAACTAAGGAATATGAAGTTGTTTTGGAATTAAAAACAATTGCCGATGTTGGACTTTTAGGTTTTCCTAGTGTTGGCAAGAGTAAAATTTTAAGCGTACTTACAAGTGCAAAGCCAAAAATTGCCGACTATCACTTCACAACACTTTCACCAAATCTTGGCGTGTCTAGTTATGGCGGAAAAACATTTTTAATTGCCGACATACCAGGTTTAATAGAGGGCGCAAGTGAAGGTAAAGGTTTAGGCTTTCAGTTTTTAAGGCACGTTGAAAGAACCAAAATTCTTCTTCACGTTGTAGATATTGCAGAAGTTGATGGCAGAAGTGCAATTGAGGACTTTAAAGTTATAAATGAAGAGCTTAAAAAGTACTCCAAAACGCTTTTGGAAGTTCCACAAATTGTGGTTTTAAACAAAATTGACTTGCTTGATGGTGATTTTACAAAAGTTGAAGAATTCAAAAAAGAATATGGCAAAGATTACAAAATTTTAACATATAGTGCTGCAACTCGTGAAAACGAAAAGGAACTTTTACAGGCCATTGTTGAAACCTTGTCTAACCTTCCAGAAAGTGAGCCACTCCCAGCAGAAATTTTTGAACTTGACAAACGTGATTTCACTAAATTCGAAATTATAAAGCAGGGCAACACTTACGAACTTGTTGGCGATAAAATTGATGAAATTATTAGAGGCGTTAACCTTAGCGAGCCAGAAAGTTTTGCATATTTCCAAAGTAGGCTAACTAACGAAGGTGTTATGGATTCCTTAAAAAAGAAAGGTATGAAAGATGGCGATTTTGTTAGGGTTGGGACGTTTGAGTTTGAGTATTGGGAGTAACTCGATAGCAGTTTTTACTAGCGGTTTCGCTTCGCAAAATGTGTAATTTTGCTCGTTCCAAAGGCTTCGTAAAAATTCTATCTTCGTTACTAGGAAAGTGGATGGTCAGTGTTAGTATATTTGCAATTTTGGAATATGCCAAAAGTGACTAATTTGTTTGTTTAATTCAAAATTTGTCAATTTAAAATAGAGTAACTCGATAGCAATTTTACTAGCGGTTTCGCTTCGCAAAATGTATAATTTTGCTCGTTCCAAAGGCTTCGTAAAAATTCTATCTCGTTACTGTAAAAGTGGATAATCGGTGGTGGAACTTTAAAATTCTATAAACCAAGATAGAACAAAAAATCAAAAAGGAGAAAATTATGATAACAACAAAAGAAAGAGCATTTTTAAGAGGTCTAGCACAAAAACTGGAGCCAGTTGTGCAAATTGGCAAGGGTGGAATTACCGAAAGTGTTTTAAATAGTATTGACCTTGTTTTAGATAAGCGTGAACTTATAAAAATAAGGTTATTGCCAAATTCTTTGCTGGACACAAAAACCGCAATGGAGCAAATTTGTGATGGGCTTGGTGCAGACCCAGTTCAGCAAATTGGCAGTGTTGTTGTTGTGTATAAAAAAAGTAAAAGAAAAGATGCAAAGCACATTTTATAGGCTTTGCTTTTTTTTTAAAGTTTAAAATCACCTTGTTTTACGTGCTAACCTATAGAGTGACATAGTCACTGTCATCCAGAAGATCAAACAAAGTTTGCGACGTAGGGATCTCATCACAAAGACCCAATCGTAAAAATGTTCAATAGCAATTTTGTTGGCGCTGGTGTACGCAAACGTCCAAGGCACCAAAAAATTCTATCTTACATTTTTACTGTCACCCTGACCTCACTTTAATATATAATTACTGTCATCCTGATCTTACTTTAAAACAAAAAAAATTTAAAAATGGGTATTTACAAGTGCAAATATGTGTGTTATAATAATAGCAAATAAGGAGATTTTATGAAATTTAAAACTGGAATTAAAGTTATGCTTGCATTGTTATCAGTTGGCGGAACGTTGACATTAGCATCTTGTGGAGATACAAGCAAAGAGGAAAAAAATCCAAGTTCAGAAGTTGTGTCAGTTAATCCAACTTCTAATACTAGTACATCTTCCAAAACAAACACAACCACTGCCTCAAGTACAAGCGAAAATGATGGAAAGTCAAGCACAAGCACAAGCACAAGCA
>DMLH01000067.1 GCA_003453435.1 Clostridiales bacterium
ATTGCCAACACGTTTAAAGATATAAAAGCTATGCAAAATACGGTTATGTTTTTGCAAAACTACAACATTACAACAAACTTAGCAGTTAAAATATATAAGACTTATTTTGATAAAACTGAAGAAATTTTAAAAACAAACCCGTATAAACTTGTTGAGGATGTGGATGGCATTGGTTTTATGTCGGCAGATAAAATTGCACAAAAATTGGGGATTCCTCAGGATAGTGATTTTAGGTTTAGGGCGGGCATTATGTTTGCACTTAAACAAAACAGTGAACGAAATGGAAACACTTATATCAAAAAAGAGGAATTGGTTGCGGAAGTTATTTTGCTTCTTAAGGTTGATGGAGATTATACAAGTAAAATTGACGATATCATTTTGCAACTAGCAAATGAGTGCATTGTTAAAGAGTTTATTAAAGATGATGAGCCTTGTGTTATGCTTACAAAAATGTATTTTATGGAGCAGAGCATTGCACAAAAAATTATAAGATTAAAAAATGAATACAATTCACAAAAATTAGATTTAAGTGCGGAAATAGAAGAATATGAAATAAAAAATCAAATATCTTTGCACTCAAAACAAAAATTGGCGGTTGAAACTGCTGTAAATAATGGTATAAGCGTTATAACGGGTGGCCCGGGCACAGGTAAAACAACAATTATAAAATGCGTTTTAAGTTGTTTTGCAAAACAACACAAAAAGTGCATATTGCTGGCACCAACCGGTAGGGCAGCCAAAAGGCTTAGTGAAAGCACTGGCGAAAACGCCAGCACAATCCATAGGGCACTTGATTTAGATTTTAAAAACGGCAATGGTGCATTTTTTACTAAAAATGAAAGTAATCCACTTATGCAAGATGTTATAATTGTGGACGAAGTTAGTATGGTGGACAGCCAACTTATGTTTAACCTATTAAAAGCCATAAAGCCCTATGCACAAGTAATTTTGGTTGGCGATAAGGACCAACTTCCAAGTGTTGGGGCAGGAAACGTACTAGCCGACATTTTGCAAAGCGAAGTTGTTCCTGTTGTTAGTTTAACTGAAATTTATAGGCAGGACGCAAAAAGTTATATAATAACAAATGCACACTTAATCAATAATGGCAAAATGCCAGTTTTGGATAACACTAGTAAAGATTTCTTTTTTGAAAATAAGAGTGATGCAACAGAAATGCTACACACTTGCGTTAGTTTGGTCACATTAAGGCTTCCGCACTTTTTAAAAACTGAGGCCAGTAAAATTCAAGTTTTGGCACCAATAAAAGCGGGCGTTTGTGGGGTTGATAATTTAAACAAAGAACTACAAAAAATGATTAATCCACAAAAACTTGACAGTGCCGAAATTATTACGGATAACGTAATTTATAGAACAGGTGACAAAGTTATGCAAACTGTTAATAATTACGATCAAACTTGGGAAAGAATTAGCCCCGATGGCATACTAGAATATGGCCAAGGTGTGTTTAATGGTGATAGCGGAATAATTGAAAGCATATCTACAAAAACTGGTGAAATTATAGTGCTGTTTGAAGATGGCAGAAAGGCAATCTATGCACGAGAGAACATATTTGAACTTATGCTTTCCTATGCTATAACAATTCACAAAAGTCAGGGTAGCGAATTTGATGTTGTTGTTATTCCTGTAATTAGTGGAGCAAGTATAATCTTAACAAAAAACTTGTTGTACACAGCAGTTACACGTGCAAAAAAAATGGTTGTGCTTGTTGGCACAAAACAAAACATTGCCCGCATGGTGCATAATAATTACACTGTTAAAAGATATAGTATGCTTAAAGATTTTTTGCTTGCTGAACAAGAAAACGCAAAACTATTATTTGAGTAAATGATATCGTCATCCTGAAGAGTCAAATTATTTATTCATATGTCATCATAATGAGTATTTTATTTATATGTCATCCAGAGGAGAAAAATTAAGACAATTTTTTGACGTAGGGATCTCCTCTTGCATACTTACCTAAAAAATGTTCAATAGCAATTTTATTGGCGCTGGTGCACGTAAACGTTCAAGCCACCAAAAAATTCTTTTTCACATTTTATATGTTTTTAACTTTCAGTTCATTATATGCGCCAGCCTTAAAAGTGACGTGGTCACTGTCATCCTGACCTTGCTTTCTGCACTTCTCAGGAAGGATCTCAATCGCATAATATTGTTGAGATTCTTAGTTGGTCAAGAAAATAGTTTGCCTCAGAATGACATTTGGAGTCAAAAAAATGTTTGCCTTTAAATAAATATTTTAATTTTTTTTTTTAAATTTTACTATTGACATCACTATTATACCGTGATAAAATAAAACCAAGTGAGGTAAACATATGAGCGTTTTGTGGAGATATCAGAAAAAAACAGCACTTAGGCATTTGCAAAAACATCCAAGAGATTTTTATTTGATTTATGATAGTTTGAGAGATGATAGGGATGTTGTATTAAAGGCAGTTAAAGGTGATGGATTAAACTTAAGATATGCATCTGAGCGATTAAGAGATGACGATGAAATTGTGCTAAAAGCGGTTAACTCTAATCCTGGTGCCATAAGACATGCATCAGATCGTTTAAGAAACGATAAGGACTTTATTTTGAAAGTAGTTGAGAAAGGTGCTCCTGTTGCCTTTAGGTTTAATGGTGTTCCAGAATATTTTAGAGATGACAGAGATGTTATGTTAAAAGCAGTTAAAGGTAATGGCATTGCCTTAATGGATGCGTCGGATCGTTTAAAAGATGACTGGATAATTGTTATGGAAGCAGTAAAACAGACTCCTATTTCATTTCAAGATGCATCTGAGCGTTTACGGGATGATGAGTTCATTGTGTTGGAAGCAATTGAAGGTGACCCTTTTAATTTACAATATGCATCCGAGCGTTTAATAGATAATGAAGAAATTGTGCTTAAAGCCGTTAAAAGTATGGGTGATGCTTTAGCATATGCATCTAATCGTTTAAAAAATGATAAATATGTTGTGTTGGAAGCAGTAAAAAATTATAGTGCGGCTTTACAATTTGCCTCAGAACAATTAAGAGATGATGCTGATGTTGCTTTGGAAGCAGCAAAGGAAGGTAGAGGATGTGGCTTCAAATATGCATCCGAGCGTTTGAGGGATAATGAAGATGTTGTATTAAAAGCAGTTACGTATGATGCAATGAGTTCAAGATTTGCATCAGACCGTTTGAAAGACGATAGAGATTTTGCTTTTGATTTAATTTCAAAATCACCTTTTTCTCTTCGTCATCTGTCAGAGCGTTTACAAAAAGATGAGGGCATTGTTGGTTTTGCTGATTTATGTGTTAAAGTTTGGGAAGCAAAATTATTATACAATGTTTTGCATCCTGAGGCTTCTGAAGAAAAAAGGGCACTAAGAGAAAAATGGGAGCAAGAAGTTATTGACAATTATTTAAAAAAGGCAAAAGCTAAATTTAAATCTAAATATTATTCTAAGGAAGCGTCTGCAGAAACAGATGAGCAAGAGTTTGACTTTGAAGAAGATGAACCAAAAATTTTAAACTAAAAATAACCACGTTGGTGGTTATTTTTAATAATTTTTAAATTGTTGTAATTATCTTGTTTCAACTTTTTTGTAACTTTCAATTTTATCTTTTATAGCATTAGATATTGCAGTTTGAGATTTTGTTAGTTTTCTGTTTTTTTCTAAATAATTTAAAATGTATATTGTATCATTAATTATCTTCGTTTGTTTTTCTGGTTTGCAACCCTTAAGATCCATAATATTGTCAAGTCTATCGGCAAGTTTAATTGTTAGGGCATAACTTGTCATATGTTGCATTTTTTCGGCAAGATATTGACTTTTGCCAATGTAGTGGCAAGCATATTTTGCTGTTGTAAGTTCCAAAACCAAACTTGCAACAACTTCACCAAAATTATCTACAAGTTCTTTATAACTTGTGTTTGTGTCTTCAAGTGTGTCGTGCAAAAATGCAGCAGCAAGCAAAACTTTTCTGTTTGAACTATATTTGCCTTTAAACTCATCAACCAGTTTTGCAACCCTAATTGGGTGAATTATATAATCATTGCCATCATCACGTTTTTGGCCTTTGTGCTTTTCGGTGGCAAAATTTAAAACTTTTTCCAAATCTATTTCTTTATCAAGTTCAATTT
>DMLH01000099.1 GCA_003453435.1 Clostridiales bacterium
GTGTTTTAAGGAAGATAAGACACCAGAAGGCGACAAAGTTGTGGTGTATGACGGCAAAAGTGCGGGCAGCAGTAGTTATTTTGAATTAGTATTTTCTTGTTCAAGGGCGGTTCCTTTCCAATTCTGCTTTTATCCAACAGTTGCTTACGCGCCAAAATAAGCAGGACGACATGTGGCTGAGATTCTCATGTTTACACTTTATCCACCCTTAGAATGATATTACACTACATTGTCAAAAAACAAAAAAAATCAACAAATTTCAAAAAAAGTATTTACATTACTAAATTTATTTATTATAATAAAAACAAATGGAGGAATTTATGGCCTTTGCAAAAATATCTCAATTTCTGTTTAGTTTAAATATTTTTAAAGCCAGTAGTTGGCATGATTTCCTTGCTGGCTTAAGCGGATTTATTGGCAGAATTTTATATCGTTTGCTTATCTGTGCGCTTGGCAAAGTGGCTGATGTTTGCCAACTCATTTTTAAAAAACTTGCCGGCATAAGTCCTAACGGAGTAAGATTTCAAGGTTTAAATACAAGTAACGGAAGTGATATTGTTACCGGTGACATTGTTCAATACATAGTTCAAAGTGATGCCGTTAGAAATATTTTGTGGGCAATGTTAATTCTTGCTGTTGTAATTTTAATTATTGCTGTTTTTGTTGCAAATATAAAAACAGAATTTGCCAAGGATGGCAATAACAACAAACGTAAAGTTATCAAACTTGCATTTAGGGGCCTTGCCAACTTTGTGCTTGTTCCTGTAATTTGCTTGTTTGGTTTATTTATTGGCAATGCAGTTTTGCGTGCTATTGATGGTGCAACAAACCCAACAGGCAGCCAAACCACACTTTCGGCTCAAATTTTTCTTGCTGGTGGATATAATGCTAACCGTACAAGGCAGTCAGAAACAAAGGGTGCCGGTAGTGATTCAATAACATATTACGAAAATAGTTTTGGTGAAAAACTAAAAAGTAATGGCGCAAATTTTGGAGTATTTATCGATGACTCGTCTGGAGCAATTAGGCGAACAGCCGCTGATAAAATTGATATGTTTTTTGCTAATGGATATAGAATTCTTGTTGGCACAAGTGAAGTTTGGAATGCTATTGGCAAAGTGACTGATTTTAATAGTGATAATGGTGATCATGTTTACAGTTATATGGCTAATGCAGTTAACTTAAAGGAATTGGGAGTTTGGCATGACGGTGCATTTGGCGATGACATTGATATTAAATTAACAACTGAAGAAGGTTGGTATGGTGTTAAAGTTGATAAAGACGGAAAAATTGGTATTACACTGCATGCCGATAATGCACAATACGTAGTGTTTAGTATTTACGACGTAGGTCTTGTGTACACTTATTATGATTTACGCATTGGTTCATTCGATTACTTAATTTCAACTATTTGCTTAATTTTCTGTGCTTATACATTGCTTATTGCAGCCTTAGGGCTTGTTAAAAGAATGTTCTACTTGTCTATTTTGTTTATAATTTCTCCAGGGGTTTGTGCAATTTATCCAATAGATGAAGGAAAAGCAATGGAAAGATGGCGAACGGAGTTCATTAAATATGTACTTTCGGCATATTCTGTTGTTATTGTGTTAAATTTATTCTTGGCATTACTGCCAACCTTGTTAAGAATTGAATTGTTCACAAATTGGAGCACTGACTTAGCATGGCTACCAATTGATTGTGAACTTGCAAACTATTTGGCAAGATTACTTATTGTTATTGGAGGTTTAACCTTCTTTAAGGATGCAACCAAGCAACTTGCAGGAATTATTGGCGCAGCGGATGCAAATGATGAAGGTGCAAGCCGTGCCAAAGACTTTGCCAAAAATGTTGGTAGGGTTAAAGCTGGTGTTGGCGTAGGTTGGTCAATAGCCAAAGCACCAGTAAAAGCTGGCATTGGAATAGGCAAATGGATTTCTGCTAAAAAGGATAATAAGTTTGCAAATGAGATGGCTGATGCACAAGCGAGAGCAGATGCCAGCCAAGAAGCAGAGGGTGGAAAGGCAGAGAATCCGTCAGCAGTTCCAGGCAATAATTCAAATTCAATGAATATGCAAACAAGTGGAGGACAGTCGGGAACAACAAATACTGCAAACATTAGTTCTCCAAGTGCTGAGAGTACTAGCACAAAGGCTTCTTCAAATGCAGGTACAAGCAGTGGTGCTGGTAATGGCATGAATAATTTTGTGGTTAAAACCGGCAAGAACGGTGACGTGGATTATCATAAATCTAGATTGGAAACAACTAAACTTAGAAATTATCATAAAAAGATTGCTAATCGTGATAAAGATCGTGAAAAATATATTAATGATCAACGTGCAAAAACCATTAAAAAAGGTGGCTACCTCGGTGATAATTTCAACGAAAGAATGGGCGCTGAATTTGACAAGAAGTGGAAAAGAAACGAAAAACTCAAGAAAATTGGTAAAGGAATTCTTAAAGGTGCTGGTAAAACAATTAAGAATGGCTATATAGGTGTTAATAAAGCAATTGGTGTTGGTAAAAAAGTTGTAAGTAACGTGACAGACCCAATTAGAGGAATTGCAGCAGGCGACTACAAGTGGAAAGATGCTCAAGATATGTTCAAAGGCTCAAGAGAATACCAGAAGAAAAATAAAGAAAAAGCACAGCAAAAAGAAGATGCAAAAATGAAGAAAGATATTGCTGATATCAATAAAAAATTAAGCGAGCAGGAAAAAGAGATTGAGAAACAGCAAAAAGAAATTGAGCATGTAGACAAACAAATAGATGCCGAGATAAAAAAGAACAAAAAACAAGACTAATTTTTTAGCAGAGTAGCAAATTGTTACTCTGCTTTTTTTTTGGGAACGCGAGAATAATGCTAAAATGAAATTAAGCATTTTCTTATTTATTTGCTTTTTTATTTTGTATTTTTATTTTTATAATATATAATATACATATATAAGGGTTTTTTAGGAGTACTTATGATTAGATATATTCCACGTAAAACAAAAGTAAGAATGGAACTTTTGCCACACGTCACACTTCCAGACGTTATTGTTGGTGCAATTGCACTTGCCATTTTGGTTTTAATTATTACAAGTAATTTACCATTTAAGTGGTTTATTGCACTTGCCATGCTCGGCTTTATTGTTATGCTATATTTCCCAATTGCAGATGGTGAAAGAGCATATTACACAACAGTGCTACTGTTTAGGTTTTTTGCGTTTAAAAAGCGATATTCTAGGGATAAAATTAGAGGCTACGACAATGTTAATCAACTTATACCTTACAGACAAATTGTGGA
>DMLH01000015.1 GCA_003453435.1 Clostridiales bacterium
GAAGGTTCACTTCCACTTCAAACACTTAGGGCAAACATTGACTATGGCACAGCAACTGCTGCAACAACCTTCGGTTCAATTGGTGTAAAAGTTTGGATATACAATGGTGATATCATTGCTAAGAAATCTACAAAGGAGGTGGCTAGCGATGTTAATGCCTAAAAGAGTTAAAAGAAGAATGCAACACAGGGGCAGAATGACAGGTAAAGCTACAAAGGGTAACAAAATTGCTTACGGTGAGTTTGGCCTTGTTGCGCTAGAACCAGCTTGGATTTCTTCAAATCAAATTGAGGCTGCACGTATTGCAATCAGCAGATATACAAAACGTGGTGGAAAAGTATGGATAAACATTTTCCCACATAAGCCAATAACACAACAACCTATAGGAAAACGTATGGGTTCAGGTAAAGGTGACATAGAGTATTGGGCAGCAGTTGTAAAACCAGGAAGAGTACTTTTTGAAATTGCTGGTGTTGCAGAAGAAGTTGCAAAGGAAGCTATGAGACAAGCCGGCAGCAAACTTCCAATCAAAACAAAATTTGCTAGAAAGGAAGAATTAGAAGTGCCAGCAAAGGAATCTAAAAAGGAAGGTGAGAACTAATGAAAACAAAAGATTTAAGACAAATGACAAATGAAGAACTTAACGAAAAATTAAAATCTCTTAAAGTAGAACTCTTCAACCTTAGATTCTCACATGCAACAGGCGGTTTAAAAAACCCAATTGCACTTAATACTACAAAAAAAGATATAGCTAAGGTAAAAACAATTTTAAGAGAACGTGAACTTAGCGCACAGGGTAAGTAAGGAGTTAAAGTATGGAAGAAAGAAATAGAAGAAGAAAAAGAGTTGGCCTTGTTGTTTCAGACAAAATGGACAAAACTGTTGTTGTTTCTGTCACTTCAACATATAAAGACCCAGAATATAAAAAATACTTAAAAAGAACAAAAACATACAAAGTTCACGATGAAAACAACGAAAGTCATGTTGGTGATACTGTTGAAATTGTTGAAACAAGACCACTTAGCAAAGACAAATATCACAGATTAAGCAAAATTGTTGAGAGAGCAAAGTAAGGAGATATAGTATGATACAACCATTTACAAGATTAAAAGTTGCAGATAATACTGGAGCGAAAGAAATTATGTGTATCAGAGTACGCGGTGGTTCTTTCAGAAAAAGTGGCAATATCGGTGATGTTATTGTTGCAAGTGTAAAAAGTGCACTTCCAGGTGGATCTGTAAAAAAAGGTGATGTAATAAAGGCTGTTATTGTTAGAACTCATAAAGGTGTTCAAAGACCAGATGGTTCACACATTAAGTTTGATGACAACGCAGCAGTTATTATAGATAATAATAATGAGCCAAAAGGCACAAGAATTTTTGGACCAGTGGCAAGAGAACTTAGAGAAAAAGGTTTTATGAAAATCGTTTCACTTGCTCCTGAAGTTTTATAAGGAGGTAATAAGCAAAATGAGTAAACTTAGTGTAAAAAAAGGCGATATGGTTTTGGTTATTGCCGGAAAAGATAAAAACAAAAGAGCAAAAGTACTTGCAGTTAGTCCAAAAACAGATAGAGTTATTGTTGAAGGCGTTAATGTAGTTTCAAAATGCAGAAAAGCCAGAACAGCTCAAGAAAAAAGTCAAATTATAAAAATTGAAGCACCTATTAATGCTTCAAACGTTATGGTAGTTTGTCCAGATTGTGGAAAGGCAACAAGAGTTGCTCACCATGAAGTGAATGGCAAGAAGGCAAGAGTTTGCAAAAAATGTGGTGCTAGTTTAGATAAGGAATTTGTTAAGGAAGTTAAAAAATCTTCAAAAGATAAATCTCCAAAACCAGAACCAGCAGCAAAAGAAGTAAAAGAGAAAAAAGTAGCAAAGAAAGCTGAAAATGAAGTTAAAACTGAAAAGAAACCAACAGCTAAGAAAACAACTTCTAAAGCGAAAACTGCTAAAAAAGAAGAAAAGTAGGGAGGAATTATAAAAGATGGCTGAAAAATATGAGAGCAGACTTAAAAAGTTCTATAATGAACAAGTAATTCCTGCTCTAATGGAAAAATATGGTTATAAAAATGTCAACGCATGCCCAAAAATTGAAAAAGTTGTTTTAAATATGGGTCTTGGCGACATTAAAGATAACTCAAAAAGTATAAACGGTGCAGTTGCTGAACTTGGACTTATTGCTGGTCAAAAACCAGTTATAACAAAAGCAAGAAAATCAGTTTCAAACTTCAAAATTCATGAAGGCCAAAACATTGGTGCAAAAGTCACACTTCGTGGCAACAAAATGTACGACTTTTTGGACAAATTGATTTCAGTTGCACTTCCAAGAGTTCGTGATTTCAAAGGTATTTCATCAAAAAGTTTTGATGGACACGGAAATTATGCACTTGGTGTAAAAGAACATTTAATTTTCCCTGAAATTTCATTTGATAAAATTGAAAAAATTAGGGGACTTGATGTTGTTGTTGTCACAACAGCAGAAACAGACAAAGAGGCAGAGCAACTTTTAAGAGAAGTTGGCTTCCCATTTGCAGAGTAAGGAGATAGAAAATGGCAAGAAAAGCATTAGTTAATAAACAAAAAAGAACACAAAAGTTTTCTACTAGAGAATATACTCGTTGCTCTATGTGTGGAAGACCTCATGCTGTTCTAAAAAAATATGGCATTTGCAGAGTTTGCTTTAGGGAAATGGCTCACGATGGTCAAATTCCTGGAGTTAAAAAATCAAGTTGGTAAGGAGGTTATGTAGTTATGAAATTTGATCCAATAGCAGATATGCTCACAAGAATTAGAAATGCTTTAGTTGTAAGGCATAGTTATGTAGAAGTTCCTGCATCTCAAATCAAAAAAGCAATTGCAGACCTACTTGTTAGCGAGGGTTTTGTAGCAAGTGCAGAATATGAAGGTGAAGGTGTAGAAAAACACATCAAAATAGTTCTTAAATACGGTGAAAACGGTCAAAAAGTTATCAGCGGATTAAAAAGAATTTCAAAACCAGGCCTTAGAGTTTACTGTGGCGCAGATGAATTGCCAACAGTTCTTAATGGTCTTGGTGTTGCAATTATATCTACAAGCAAGGGTATAATGACAGATAAAGAGGCTCGCGCAAAAAATCTTGGCGGCGAAGTTATTGCTTATGTTTGGTAATTTATAGGAGGATAAAGAATAATGAGTAGAGTTGGAAAAATGCCTATAAATGTCCCAAACGGTGTTAAGGTTGAAGCTAAAGACGGTGTTATCACAGTTAGCGGACCATTAGGCACATTAACAAGATCATATGACAAAAGAATTCAAATCAAAGAAGAAAACAATCAAATTTTAGTTTCTAGAAATAGTGACGAAAAAGAGGAAAGAGCTCTTCATGGTTTGTACAGAGCGCTTATTAACAATATGGTTAAAGGTGTAAGCGAAGGTTTTAAGAAAACACTTATTATAGCAGGTGTTGGTTACAAAGCATCAGTTAGTGGCAACAAGTTAGTTATGAATTTGGGTTATTCACATCCAGTTGAAATTGTTGCTCCAGAAGGCATCAAATTTGAAACAAAAGATGCAAACACAATTGTTGTTTCTGGAATCAATAATGAACTTGTTGGTAAAATTGCTTCTAATATTAGAGATGCAAGACCAGTTGAACCATATCACTTATATGGCGTTCATTATGATTATGAAAAATTAACAAAGAAAGAAGGAAAGAAAGCTGCTTCAGGCGGTAAAAAGTAAGGAGGTTAAGAGAAAATGATAAATAGACAAGATAAAAACGAAGCAAGACAAAAACGTCATGGCAGAGTTAGAAATAAAATCAGCGGAACTTCTCTTAGACCAAGACTTAGCGTTTATAGAAGCACAAGCGAAATTTATGCTCAACTTATTGATGATGAAAAAGGTGTTACACTTGTAAGTGCAAGCACACTTGACAAAGAAGTAAAACCACAACTTGAGGGAAAAACAAAAACAGAACAAGCACAAATTGTTGGTGAAGTAGTTGCTAAAAGAGCTATTAAAAGCGGACTTAAACAAGTTGTTTTTGATAGAGGCGGATATCTTTACATTGGCAGAGTTAAGGCTCTTGCAGAAAGTGCAAGAAGTGCTGGTTTGGAGTTTTAGGAGGATTTATGGCTGAAGAATTAGAAATTAAAGAACAAGCTGAAGTTAGCTCACCAGAAGTTGAGAAAAAAGCTGGTAAAGAATTTAAAAAATCTAAACCAGATTTCAAAAAGAAAAAATTTACTAAAGAAAGAGTTGAAAGCGAGTTTGATAAAAGAACTATAGCTGTTAGAAGAGTTACAAAAGTTGTTAAGGGTGGAAAGAAAATGCATTTTTCTGTCACAATGATTGTTGGTGACAAAAAAGGCAGAGTTGGTATTGGAAGCGGTAAAGCAGCTGATGTTACAATGGCTAACGATAAAGCATTCCAAAATGCAAAAAAACATCTTATCAACGTGCCAATTGTTAACTCAACAATCCCACACGAAGTTTGGGGAAAGTTTGGCAAAAGTTCAGTACTTTTAATGCCAGCTCCAGAAGGTACAGGTGTTGACGCCGGTGGTTCTGTTAGAGCTATGGCTGATATGGCTGGAATTAAAAACATTGTTTCTAAATCATATGGTTCAAGAAACAAAATTAATGTTATATATGCAACACTTAATGGATTCCTTTCTTTAAAAACAAAAGAACAAGTTGCTGCGCTTCGCGGAAAAGCAGTTGAAGAGATATAGGATGGTGAATTATGGCAGTAGCAAAAAGTGTAAAGAAAATTAAAGTGACCTATGTAAAAAGTTGCATTGGTTACAACAAAAAAGAAGCAAAAGTTTTGGAAAGTCTTGGACTTAGAAAACTTAACGATTCAAATGTTTTGCCAGATAATGAAGCTGTTCGCGGTATGGTTTTTAAAGTTAGACATTTAGTCGTTGTAGAAAACGTATAAAGGAGCAAAAGACTATGAGAATTAACGATTTGCACAACGCTGAGGGTGCTAAAAGAGATGCAAAACGTCTTGGTAGAGGCACAAGCTCAGGTCTTGGCAAAACCAGTGGAAAAGGTCAAAAAGGTCAAAATTCAAGAAGTGGTGGTGGCGTAAGACTTGGTTTTGAAGGTGGTCAAATGCCATTACTTAGACGTCTTCCAAAGGTAGGATTTACAAATAAATTTAGAACGGTCTACACAACAGTTAATGTTGAAGACTTGAACAGATTTGAAGATGAAACTGTTGTTGATTTCGAGTTGCTTTCTCAAAAAGGACTTGTAAAGAAGGCAAAAAATGCCGGACTTAAAGTTTTGGGAAATGGTGAACTTACAAAGAAACTTCATGTTAAAGCAAACAAATTCTCCGAATCTGCAATTGAAAAAATTAAAAATGCAGGCGGATCAATCGAGGTGTTATAATGTTTAAAACACTAAAAGAAGCATTTCGAAACAAGGATATAAGAATTAAAATATTTATTGTTTTGGGATTATTAGTTTTATTTAGATTGGGTTGCTGGATTCCTGTTCCTGGAATTGGTGCAGTGGTATTTGAAAGATCAGTTAATGATCAAACATTCTTATCATTGCTTTCAGGTATAAGTGGTGGTGCGCTTTCAAATGGTGCTATCTTAGCACTTGGCGTTTCACCTTACATCACCGCACAAATTGTTGTTCAACTTTTATCAATGGCAATACCTAGTTGGGAAAGATTGAGCAAAGAAGGTGAAGAAGGAAAGAAAAAATTAACAAAATACACAAAGGTATTAACATTAATTCTTGCAACAGCACAAGCAATTGGTATAGTTGTATCATTTGCTTCAAAATCTGCAGTTGTTGATGGCAATACAGTTTACGGAATAAACGCAAGTTTATTTGGTGGAATTAGTTGGCTTACATCTGCAGTTGTTGTTATGGTACTTGTTGCAGGTGCAATGTTTACAATGTGGTTGGGTGAAAAAATTACCGAAACCGGCATTGCAAACGGTTTGTCATTACTTATCTTTGTTGGTATTTTATCAACCGCTGGTACTGCAATTTATCAATCAATTGTTGAAAGTACAAATGACCCAGCAAAAATTTGGCAATTAATTGCATTTATGGTTGCGCTCATCATAATTTTCTCTATGATTGTTTTAATGGACGGAGCGGAAAGAAAAGTTCCTGTTCAATATGCAAAACAAGTTCGTGGAAGAAAAATGTATGGTGGTCAAAGTACAAATATTCCTATAAAACTTATGGGAACTGGCGTACTTCCAATCATTTTTGCAATGAGTTTATTGTCATTTCCACAAATTGTTATGAGTATTTTCTGGCCAACAAGCAGTGCTGCAACTTGGTATAATCAACACCTTGGTGCAGGCAGTTGGGCATATAGTGTAATTGTTGGAATATTAATTTTATTCTTTGCATATTTCACATCATATATGAGTTT